>JADLFV010000094.1 GCA_020849625.1 Phycisphaeraceae bacterium | reverse complement strand
TTGGGCATCGCTCATCCAGACCGTTCCAGCGAAGGATTCATCATTCGCCGAGCCGATCGCGATGATGACGCCGACACCACGGGGAGCCCGTCCGACAGCACAGAACGCTATGTTCAATTCGCCTTCACCCGGATTTCCCAGATGACCTCCACGTATCTATGCAGCCCCCAGCATGTTCGCTCGGTAGAATGCGGTCAATTCGCACCTCCAACCCTCGGATGAGGGCACAACCCCATGGGTGAAGCATGCAAGGACGCATTGCGAGCCGGTTTTGACCGCGCCATCCGACTGGAGTTCCACGGGGCGAAGGTCAGTTCGGACGCCGGTCTGTTCCCCTATCGCGACCTCGACGAGGCGGTCGCTTTGACTGAATCGAGCGCTGCCGACCTGTTCGACTTCCGCACCGGCAGCAACATCTGCCACAGCATGACGGCGCTGCTGCGCCAGTCGATCTACAGCCGCCTGGCCGGGTACGAGGATGTCAACGACGCCGAGCGGTTAAGCGTCGATCCGGTGATGCGTCATGTCATCGGCGGCTGACCACGCTGGCGGTGATGATGCTGCAGGTGTTGCACGGGACCAGTGGTCGCGGGGCGTTGCGGGTGGCCAACCTGTTGTGCAGCGTCTCGGCGTACGGTCAGGCGAAGAAGCGGCTGCCGCTTGCGGTGTTCCAGCGCTTGTTCTTCGAGCTGGCGTGCCGGGCCAGCGTCGCGCGGGCCGGGGCGCCGGAGGCGGTTGGACGTTGGAAGGGACATCGCGTGATGCTGATGGACGGCTCGTGGTTATCGATGCCGGACACCCCGCCGTTGCAGCGTGTCTTCGGCCAGCCCGCCGGGATGAAGCGCGGCTGCGGCTTCCCGGCGATGCATCTGCTGGGCCTGTTCGATCAGGCCACCGGCATGATCGTGGACCTCATCGACTCGCGCTGCCATACGCACGACCTGCGTCACGCCTCCAAGCTACATTCGATGCTGGAGGAAGGCGATGTGCTGCTGGGCGACCGCGGGTTCTGCTCGTTTGCCCATTTAGCCTTGCTTTTGCGGGGGAATCTGCACGGCCTGTTCGCCCTCCATCAAAAGCAGCGGGTGGACTTCCGCCCCCATCGCGGGCACCAGAAGCGTTGGCCCAAGAGCCGGCGTCAGGGCCGGCCCACATCGATCTTCGTGCGCCGTCTGGGCCGCCACGACCAACTGGTGCGCTACGTCAAGCCCAAGCAGCGTCCGGCTTGGATGAGCCGGGAAGCGTTTGCGCAACTGCCGGCGACGATCACCGTGCGCGAGCTGCGCCACACGCTCAACCGTCCCGGCTTCCGCGCCAAACAGATCACTTTGGTCACCACACTGCTCGACCCCCGGCAGTATCCTCAAGGAGATCTGGCCGAACTGTACGGGTCGCGCTGGGAAGTGGAAACGCGCCTGTTGGAACTGAAGCGGACGCTGGGCGCCGCCGTGCTGCGCAGCACCAGCCCCCAAGGCGTACGCAAGGAACTGTGGACTTACCTGCTGATCTACAACCTCATCCGTCTGCTGATGGTCCGCCAGGCATACGATCGCGGCATCGACCCGCGCCGCCTCAGCTTCATCGATGCCCGCGATCTGTTGCGTTACCATCGCATCTCGGGCGGGGGCGGCAGCTCGGCTCCACCCATCCTGCTCAACCCCATCCGTGGCGGCCGCGCCGAGCCGCGCGTGATCAAGCGGCGCAAGGATCGCTACCGCTACATGACCCGCCCGCGCCAACAACTACGCCAAGAACTGGGCATCACACGACTTGCAGCTTAACTTCACGGCGTTCACTCTCTACCCCTTGCCGGAGGGAATGCAACGCAATTGAGCAGTCCATATTCGACCGGGGACCAAGACCGCCCCATACCGGTGCTTTCACCAGGTGGCAATCGCTTGCTCTACTGGAAAGGGAGCAATGGCAACGTCACGTATGACCAGCTGATAAGCGACCCGATGGATGGGGGACCCACGGTACAACTCATCAGGATCTAGGGGCAGTCTATAGGGATCTGGATTTTACGCCTGACGGAACCCAGGTCGTTTTTCACACCCGTAACGCCGTGTACGCAACCGGTATCGATGGTGGCCCACCACGCGTGCTCAATAAGATGACCTCCGACTTTCACTACTACGTGGACAAGACGAGCTTGAGCCCTGATGGAACATATGTCACATATCCAAGGTACGCCGCCTTTTTCATTCGTTCATCCACAGCTTTTGGTTATACCCCGTTAAGTGATGGCTGGCACCAGATAGTCGAACAGCGGGCGGTTCTGCTGACGGCAGGTCTCGCGGACGCTCAGGAAGCATTCGAGCCAGCGTGCGCCGATGTCGCTGCGCGTGCCCCGGGTGATGCGGCGATCGATCGCCGCCCGCTACAAGAAAAGGGTCGTCAACCTCCTCAGCTTCGGCTGCTTCGTCGCCGTCGTCACCACGCCAGTTGCATGTCCGTAGCAGCTAGGCGAGGTTCGTGGCTGGAGCGCAACAGTATCCCTTGCAGAGACCGCGTGCAGCCAGAATGGACTTTACTTTTGCTGCAGGCGAATACTCCGTTGGAAACGTGTTCCAGTGGGCCACGAACTTCTCTTGAAGCTGGGCTGCCCTGTCGATGTTGCCAGAACGTACTGCATTCATCAGTTCCACACATTCATCCGGAGCAATGTTTGTGTAAGACATGACCAGACCGTCAGCGCCCATTTCCAATGCTTGCTTGGCGGTACGAAGTTCTCCGTTAACCACATGGAAATTCGGGAAACTCTCGCGTATTTTGAGTAGCGCAGCGATGTAGTCGAGATCACCGCTGCTGTCTTTAATTCCCGACACGATGCCGTCCGCAGCAAGAGCATGCACGGCTTGCAGGGCTACTGCTTGGTTGCCACACTTCTTGGGCAGGTTGTAAAGGATCAAGGGGATATCCACAGCATCCGCAATGGCCTTTACATGGGCCAGATGTTCTGCCGCGGTTGTGGCAAACTGGAATACCGGGGGCATAATGACCAGCGCTGATACGCCGGGCCGCGCCGCTTTTTGTGCCCAGATGACTGCCCGCCGCGTAGCCATATCGGTTACACCTACCAAAACGGGAAGGTCGCTGTTTTGCGCAATAACGCTGTCAATCAACAATTCCTTCATCGGGTCAGTCAAACAGGGTCCTTCGCCACAGGTACCCAGCAGAAACAGTGCTTTCGTTCCATTCTCCTGATGGAAACTGACAAGTTTAGCAATGGCAGCCACATCGAGATCTTCGTTTTGGAGAAGTGGTGTGATCAGGGGAACAATCGACCCGGACAGATCAGAGGTTTTATTGGCGTGTGTCATTTCTCAGATAAACCATAAAGGATTGTTGTGTGATCTCACCCTGCTTCTGTAACATTCACGATGTTGTGAAACGGAATAACATGATGCTTAATACCAGATATTCAGTATTCAATAGTTTTTCCGTATGATCAGACAAAGACCTTCATTGGGCAATTTCTTTCTGATCATCTCTGCCTGGGATTCGTTGATGACGTTCTTGAGAATGACGCTCTTGTTTTGGAGGATTCTGGCAAACAACGGCAAAAGCTCTTCGAGAGGGGGGCCCATGGAATCCAACCCCCATTCGATGGCGTCCAATTCGTCCATTTCCATCAGGGCAGTGGCGTGCTGTCGGGCGGCGGTATGGAAGTGGATGCCGGCGGTCTTGAAACTGCGGGCGATCTTTCTGTACGAGGGCAGGAAGATGTCTCTGAAGTGTGTCGGCGAGAGCAGAACGGCAACGTCAGCGGCGGTCATGATATTTTCTTCAGGCCCCCAGACGTGGTAGCGGTTCACTGTACCACCGTGAAAGTGGGGCGTGGCTGCCAGTTGAGCTTTGTGCAGCCTGATCAAGCAATCGGCGAGCCAATCCAACATATCCATCAGCAGCTCTGGCTTGTCATAACACCAAAGGCAGAGGGTTTGAGCGCCGATGAGCGATTCCAGGCAGTCGCCCGGACCGCGTAAGATGGACTCGCACACCAGAGACTTGTCGGCCGCTGCTGAGACATTGGCTTTGGTGCTCTCGACTAACTTGTCCAACCAAGCCGGCTGCAGCATGGCCTGGAGTTCTTCAAGGCTTTCAGGTGGTTTACCTGGAGACTTCGCACGAGCGGTACGGGATTTTGTGTATAGAAAAATGTCTGCGCCGCAGTAGCCTTCGCTCCAAGGTATGGGCGCCAGCGGGGTTTTGGCCGGGAAAAGCTCGTCCTCCGGCAGAATCGGCTCACGATAGCTGGTATCAGCCCGTAGGAATTCGGCGGTGATGTCCTGCGGCGTGAAGGCGCCCTCGTGCTGAATATCCAGGTTTTGCAAGGGAAAACGCGAGCTTTCGGTCACATAGCCCAGCAGAGCCGCGCTGCCGGGCTCGCGCGTCCAGAAGGCGGCGTGCTTGGCCAGCATTTCCTTTTGCCTGCACTGCGGCAGGGTGACCAGCCATCGGTTGTTGTCGGACATGGCATTCGTAGTTATCAATAGTGAAGCAAAGCCGGTCTCACTCTGCACTCCGTGACGAAAATAAGCGTCAGGCCCGGATCTTGCCGTCTTTGAGGTATAGCTGGTAGTCCTTGAATACCTCGCGGGCCGCGCTCTTTTCCTCGTCGTTGAGGTCGCGCCAAGGCTTGGCGCAGTATTCTTTGCATATGCCCCGAAGCGACAAGAAGTATTTGAGTTCAGCGGTGGATTCGCCGTTATGCTTATATGCCCCCTTGGGCACTCGTTTGAGGAAACGGAGTACCTGCTTATTCTTCTCTCTGGCTTTTTGCAGGTCGTTGCTGGCGATTGCCTTATGAAGATCCTTGAACAACTCGGGGAAACACGAAGCCGAACTTGTGGTGCAGGCCTTCAGCCCGAGACACATAAAGGCGAAGAATTGCGCATCGGCCGAGCCGATGACCTCAAAATTATCATCGGCAAGTGCGACGAAGTCCAAGTTGGTCCGCAAGTGAAAACCCGCGATCTTGCAGCCCACGATATTGGGATGTTCCTTGAGTCTCCTGGCAGCATCGATGGATATGCCGTTGCTTCGAGTAGAATTCTGGTAAAGCCATAACGGAAACGGGATTTGATCGGCAATGGAGGAGTAGAGCTTTTCGACGCCGCTATCACTCATCTTGCTGTCGTAGGAAATGACGTGTATCCCGTCGATTTTGCAGTCCTTGATTTCTTTGCAAAAATCCAAGGCATCGCGGACACCAAAAGTACCGGCACCCATCAGAAGTCCGCTGCGGCCATTGTTGACCTCGGCGATCTTTCGAGCGATCTGAACCCTTGTGCCGAAGGGAAGATTCATCTCCTCTCCAGCCGAACCAAGAGCAAAGAGGCCGACCTTTTCGCTGACCAGGAACTCGATCAGTTTTTCAGTCCCTGGCAGATCGGGGCTCTCATCTTCGTTCAAGGGACTTGGAACAACGGCAACCGTACCTTCAAATATGCTCATGCATGACCTCCCTCAACAATATGAAAAACGACGCCAACTCAATAACAAGTTCCCATCGAAATGAACTCTTCCATCTGCTTTCGAGAACGGTTATAATGTCAAACTAAAGATTGAGCATTCAAACTGAACCCCATCTTATGTTGCACCATCATCTCTGTCAAGAGCCGGCGTCCGTTCATGGAGTGGTCGGCGTCGTAGTTCTAAGCGATCGTTCACATGGAGTTATGATCACCCTGCATTGAAAGCTGATAACGATGCATACGATAGATCCCAAGCGACCCACGGACGTCTTCATACTGGCGGGCCAGTCGAATATGGCCGGTCGAGGGCGTGCAGATAAACTTCCGGCTTCGTTGCGGGAAGCTCGTAAAGATGTCCTGTATTTCTACGAAGTCCGGTTCGGTGCCGACGGCGATCTTCCGCCTTCGGCTAGCGCGCAATGGGGCCCGCTATGTCCGACACCGCCCCGGCCTTCCACCTACGGCCCCCACTTTGGACCGGAGCTGACATTCGCTCTGGAGATGACTCGGCATTTCCCTCAAAGAACGCTGGCTGTGATCAAGTACGCCTATGGAGGAACCAATCTCGCCCACCAATGGAAGCCCGATGCGACCGACGGACCGCGCCTGTTCGCCGGTATGGTAGCCAAAGTCCGGACAGCACTGGCGGCCCTCCAGCGACAAATCCCCGGGGCGAATCTGGCTGGGGTCTGCTGGATTCAGGGCGAAAGCGATTCATGTGACGGCCGCATGGCCGCTGCCTACGAAGAAAATCTGGTACAACTGATCCATTGCATGCGACGAGAGTTGAATGCTCCCCAACTGCCGTTTGTTCTCGCGGCCTCCATATCCGGACTACCCGCCCATCCCACAACCGGTCGCGCCTGGTTGGTCCACACCGAAACCGTGCATGCTGCGCAGCGTCGAGTCGCGGCGTTGACTCCCCGAACTGCATTTGTGGAGACTGCCGACCTGTCCACCGCCTCGGACCATGTTCATCTGGATGAAAAAGGTCTGCTGACGCTGGGGGAACGTTTCGCTGCAGCCATGGCGGCTTTCGAGCAGAAGTTGTAGCCGTTATCCATTCATTTCTTTCGTGCGCTGTGATGGGACTACCTCAGCTTCCCATCGTCTTGCGGGTAACCAGATGCCGTACCAGGCGGGACGATCGACCTCATCCGGGTTCGGCTCGTGCGCGTCTTTGAGGCGATTGAGCAGCTCACGGTAAATGCGCAGGCAGTTACAGGCGCTCTGGATCGTCGAAGCTTCCGGGGGCGGGTTCCATGCAAAGTCGCCAGCACAGGCGAAATCAGTCAGCCACAGGTCGGTCATGTTGCCGCCCCATTGGCCCGCCAGCAGACCGATGAAATTCTCGCGCTCGCTTCCCCAGCGTGACCAGCTCGAAAGGTTGTGAATCGCCAGGCGCGGATCGTCCTTGCCGTAGGGCTCGTGGGTCGCGCCTGACCCGCCGACCATCAGCACTTTCTGAGTGCAGCCGACTGATGAGAGTGATACAAGATGTTGTTGGTTTGCCATCTGGGGGTGGTTGCGGTCGATTTCGCCGGCCTCACCATAGCTCCACAGGCAGCGGATGACGCGATCCTGGTATTCGACCGGCGTGGGCGGCGCATCGTCCCAGATGATGGGCATCAATCGTTTGTCATGCTTCTCCGCTATCCCCAACAACATCGGTAACAGTTTATGCAGATGCTCTGATTGCGCCTCAGGCGGTAAGCGCACTTCATCGAGTCCGATGTGCAGCAATGGGCTCGACAGCAGGGGCATCCATTCCTCATAAATCTCGGCGAGCAATTCGTACGTCTGCGGGTTGTTGATGTCGTAGTTTGACTTGCGTGTATGTTCACCCACGCCGGGGTATTGAGTCTGAATGCCGCCCTGTATCAGATGCGGATAATGCCGCCTCCGCGCCGCGGCGTGTCCCAGGGATTCAATTTCCGGCACGACCGTAATGCCGTACTCGCCGGCGTACGTGATCAACTCCCCCATCTGCTCCATTGTGAATGCGTGCGGGTTCTCCGAGCCGAGAGGATTGTTGCGGTAGCGCACCGCGTTGAGTTCATCATCAGCCTCGCGAAAAAGCATCATGTTCAGTTTAAGGGTGGAGCAGATCCGGATGATACGCTTAATCTTTGGCAGGCTGTTCGGAGCCCGGCCACTGTCGATCATGAAACCGCGCCAGTGATAGTGTGGCCAATCCACAATATGACAGGCAGGCACAGCAACCGCTCCCTGGGACTGTGACATCAACTGCCATAGCGTCATGGCACCATAAAACAGTCCGGACCAATCCCTGGCGGACACATGTATCCCGGTGGGCGTGCACGTCAGCGCATAGGCGCCCTCTCTGGCAGGGAGTTCTGTCACGCTGCTACCGTTTGGCGGGCCGTCGTTCGACACAAGTGCTTCAAATGTCAACGAATCAGCGATGGCGCCGCTAAAAGTCAATCCGAACTCGTCTTGTATCAATCGGGTGAGGCGGTCAAGGGTAAACCTTGCACGCGATCGTTCACCACGAACTGTCATCTGAGTGGCTTGAGTGAGTACAAAATGACCATTCAGACGCCGATATTCGCGCGGTCGTGGCACGAGAATGGGTCTGTTGTTTCCTGTCGTCATAACCTCAACTGTGCCAGTTTGCCGCGCATTGATATGAATGGCAACTGTGCATCAACGGAATCTGAACCCGAGCCGAGTTGAGGTGCAAGGCTGGCGGGCGCCCTATGGCAACGGGTAGTTTGATTTCATTCTTTCCGGATCGCCATCGAGATACTTCCAGGCTGATACAACGAAATCACTCGCGTAGGGGATGTTGAACGGATTAAATCCCTGCGTGGCATAACGCCAGAGTTGTTCCGAATCCGGAAACGACTCGCCATGACCATCGGAATATCCGGTATTCACAATGTGGGGGGTAATGTGCGCCCAGGCGGTGTCCGCTGGATAGGGTCCCCATGTGGGATAACCCGGGTAAAATATATCTGCGACCATAGCTCTGGGCTTCTTTGTTTCCATTCTGTAGCTCAACACTTCATCCACGTCATCTACTGTCACCCCGGATTCAAGCTTGTTGAACATGCGGTAGTAATAACTGCAACGGCGGATGCCATTGGGATTGTTTGCCATGGAGTTACCACCGCCCCAATTGAATTCGTAAGTAAACCACTCATAGCGCTGGCTGGGGCAATATAGTCCTTTCACGTCATTGAGATACCCATAAGCGACGATGAGCCCCATCCCAACCCATCCCTTGAAAAATTCCGGGTCAGGAGGGGGCGCATCTGGAAACATGATGTAATACGTGTGATATGCGGCCGCGCCGGGTGGCCATTTCGGCCAGTAGCCATCATTGTCACCAGCGTACGCTACGAGCGCCAACACGGTTTGTTTCTGGTTCGAGAGGCAAACCGACACGTTGGCGGCTTCCCTTGCCTTGCGCAATGCCGGCAAAAGCATCGCGATCAAGATCGCAATGATGGATATCACCACCAGCAACTCGATCAGTGTGAAACCCCGCTGGACATTGAATCGATTGTCAATCAGTAGGACTTTGCAGTCCCTTATGCCTCTGTCATGGATAGTCCAGTCGTGGTTGCCACGATCACCCGTCTTCCCTTTATCTTCGGCTTTAATCATCCGACACGTACTGTCAGTGTTGCCGCGTTTTTTTCGCATGCTCATGTTCACACTCCAGGCATACGCATAAACGCCACTAAAAAAAGCACTCATCTCTGCACGTATCACGTCCAGAGGTGCGATTGCCAGTCCCTGTCGCACAGCAACTCGCGGCGTAGGTTCAAACTGAACAGAACACAATCAATGTGCGCCATTCAGTATCTTTCCAGGTCGCCTCCAAGTCAACAATTTTTTCACAACTGAGGGCAATAAATCATAATATACTGTGAAATAATGTTTTATAGATATTATTAAAATGAGGACCACGGTGCCGATAAGCAGGATTTTAGAGGGGCGTAACCTAATCACAGCTATATCCACCCCTCGCGCATGGCACATCGAGGGAAAGCCAGGTTTGCAAGAGGTCTAGTTTGACAATACAACGCGCGTGGGTATAGTTTCTTTGATACCACACAATGGAGACACTAAGCGTGACCGTAGAAACCAAACAAATGACATCAATCGATGAGGCGTTGTCACATCTGCGAGTAGATGGTTTTTGTGTGCTTGACGGCGTCATTCCCGAGGACGAAGTGGACGCAGTGCGGCGCAGTGTCGAAGAGACGGTCACCGCGGTAGGCCGAAAGACCATGGTCCAGGGCGCCAAGACGTGCAAGGGCCTCATCGCTCACGATCAGTCCCTCGCTCCGTACCTTGCCGACGATCGAATGATGAGCATTGCCGAAGCGCTGCTTGGCCCGCACGTGCGGATATCCATGACAACGGCGGCAATCAATTATCCAGGGAACGAGCGCGGCACGTGGCATGCGGACTGGCCATTCAACCAAACCAAGGCGGGGCACATCCGCATGCCGTATCCAGACGCGGTGATGCATCTGACAACCATATGGATGCTCTCGCCCTTTACGGAAGAATCAGGTGGCACGTTCATCGTTCCGGGCAGTCATCGTTGCAGCACCAATCCGACGGGTGGCAACGGCGTCGATCCGCTCAAACCTTACCCTACCGAAATGCACGCCACTGGCGAAGCTGGCAGCGTTCTGGTATTCGATAGTCGTCTCTGGCACGCAGTCGCCCCAAACCGCAGCGACCGGCCTCGCGTTGGTGTCCCCGTACGTTACGCGCCGTGGTGGCTTAACCTCAACGTGCTCATGCCCGGCTCTAACGAACGTACCCGTATCATGGACGAGACGGGTCTCGGTGAGAATGAGGTTGGGCCCATTCCTCCAGATGTTTACGCTACGCTACCGGAGAACGTCAAGCCGCTTCTCAGGCACTGGGTGAGAGATCAGTGATGTCCTATGGCCTGTGTTGAGGATCTTAGCGAAAACCGGCTGTTTAGTGCCACGTTGACATCTCGGCGCGCACATCAGGGTCAAGCGCCATCGCCAGAGCTTCAAGTCCATTGTCAATATGTTGAAGGGTCCGGGCGCCGATGAGCGTGGATGTGACCGATGGATGTGTCATGGCCCACGCGACAGCCAATCGAACCATCGGCACACCCATGACAGCGGCTTGCTGCCGCAACTTGTCGATGATCCTGAAGTTTCGGTCAGTGAAATAACGTGGCCCCAGCGCTGGTTTGATATCGAAGCGTGACCCCCGGGGGATATCCGTTGTATTGCGCGTGTATTTGCCGGACAGCAAACCCTGACACAGCGGGCTGTAGATGAAGGCAGCGATATTCTGTTCTAGGCATAGAGGAAACAGTTGCTCCTCAGCGTCACGGACTATCAGGTTGTAGGGTGGCTCGACAACTTTCATGCACGGCCAGCCTCTGGCGCCTGACGCCGCAAGCGCAGCTTTCATCTGGGCTGCAGTGAAGTTGCTGGCGCCCAGCATCCGTGTCATACCCTTGTCCATACAGGTGTTTAATTCGCTCAGTATTTCATCGATCGGAACGCTTGTGTCAGGGGTGTGCATCATGAAAACATCAACACAATCGACGCCAAGCCGTTCAAGACTTGATTGGAGCGATCGGGTGATGTCTTCCACCGTCCCGCCGCCGCCTTTCGTCCGGACTTTGGTACATATGACGACCTGGTCGCGCACATTGCGTGCCTTGAGCCAGCGGCCAATGATTTTCTCGGAAGAGCTTTGTTCCGTGGACACCTCACGGGTGTCGCTAATTGCAAATTCGTGCTCGCGAAGAGCTTTAGACTGACCACCACCGTAGGATTCGGCCGTGTCCAACAGGTTGACACCCTTTTCCATCGCATAATCGAGTAGGCGAAAAGACGTGTCCTGGTCGATCTCTCGCCCGAACGTGACGCAACCCAGCCCGACCGCGCTGACTGCGACACCTGTTCGGTTGATGCATGTGTACTTCAAAACTGCCGTCCCAATGTTGCTGTATGGTTACACATCCTCAAGACGCCCGCACTCCTGACGTGATAAACATGTGCTAATCGATCCCGATAGTGATCAAGCTGGGTGATGAGGGCTTTGGCGTGTCCCTCTCCCGTGAAGCAGTATCGGCGCCACCCGAACAATCCCACAGGCCCTAGTGGTTCAGCACGATGGATGCGTTCTCTAGCCACTCGCTTGACTGTGCACGTCGTCTGCATCCTCCGAGATCGCTGCTTGTCACTCCAGCCCCGGGAATCGTGCGTCACCGATCTTGAACAGATCGCCAGTGCCGCCCGGAAGGCTAAGCGAAAAGCCGCGGACGCCGGTTTTGTCGCTCTCCAAAGTGACGGGCTCGACCTGGCCGCTCTCACGGTTCAGTCGATACAGATCCGTCACCGGTTCGCCGAAGCGGATGCGGAACGTCTCTGTGCCCTGTTCAGCGGTCATGTTGGCAGCATGCTTGAGATTGACAATCATGAAGTATCGTCCGCCGTCGTCGTCCGTGAACCAGCCAATGACAGCGTCACAATCCGGCTTCACGACGTCGATCGTGCGGCCCCGCCAGGCTGTCGTTCCTCTCGGACACTCGGCGCCTTGGGCGGGCACATATTGGACAGCCGTGCTCGTCAGCATCTTGAGACAGCGTCCCAGGTTCGCCACTTCGGGATTGAGTTTGGCCGCGGACGAATAGAGCGGGCTTGGCGTGCCGTCTATCTCGAGGACTCCCCGCTCGAAACCACCCCCACCGGGCAGGTCATAGACGAAGTACGCGAGCCCCGTGTAGCCGTACGCCAGGAAGGAGAAAACCTGCATCCTCAGATCACTCTCGCTCGGAAGGCGCCTGCCGTTTTCTTCCGGGTTCTCGTCTTCCTTCATCTCGAAGGCCTGCACGAACGTCCAGTAGGGGACGCCGCGCGCCAGTGCGATCTGCCTGACGAAGGCCATGTTCCAGAAGAATTCCTCGACTGTCCCGCCTTCATCACCAAACACATAGCGGTCATACATCAGCACGTCCGGACGTATGATCCGCGCGAATGCCTGCATTTCGTTTTCGCGCCAGGGGGCAGCGGGGTTGGCGTTCGAATACGCCAGCATGTCGGGGACCTCCTGGCGCAGCCAGTCAATGACTTCTGCCGTCGCTCGTATTTCCGCCTCATCACCCGGCTCATCGTTGACGATCCACCCGACGCCGCCCGGGTAATTTTTAGCAAATTGCCTGAACATCTCCCGGTCCTTTTCACTGAACGGCTCTCTGCCGCGCACCGCGCCCCCGTAACGGTGCATGTGCCAGGGCAAGCCCGCATCGGAGGCAGCTTGCAGGACCTCCTTCTGCGATTCCCACACCATCACCGAACTGAATCCTGCGTTGCGATAGAGTTCGACATCAAATGGCCGTTCAACGAGGGAAACGCCCATGATGGTGAAGGGGTGAGATCGGACCCATTGATGCCCACGGTTTTGTGCAGCTTCCCCCATTTCAGCCTGCACTAGCGGGCCGGTGCAGAGCACAACGAGCGTGAACAGACACATGAAACCAGCCGCCCTTTTGTAGTAATAAGTCATGTTTTTATATCACCTTGGGTTTGAAAAGAGGCCATATTTCATTGCCACACGGCTACGACCGCGCGCATGTGTGGGCGAAGGATCAAAACTCCATTGAATGCGCTCCGCATTTAGCAATACCAATAAGGCCTTGAAGTTTCAGTGTAATATCCATACGTTTCAATGTAAAGTCTCATGTGTTATAATGCCAGCCATGTGTCGTGTGTCCAGATGAACGGCGGGCGGCTCTGGAATGCCTTGGCGTTTGCCCCTTTGGATCGTGCCTGTTCGAGATGCACGACGAGTCGCGGCGGGAAATGCAGTCATGGACTTGAAAACGCGCACCCATAGGTGTCTGGCAAACGGATCGACGGGCTACGGCGGCTGGTGCAATTTGAACAGTCCTCTGGCTGTAGAAATGATGGGTCATGGCTTGGAACTTGACTTTCTCACGGTGGACATGCAGCACGCGGCCATTGGTGTCGGTGACGCGATTCATCTGATCCGCGCGCTTCAATCGGCATCTCCGGACGTTACGCCGTTTGTGCGGCTGCCTACGCAAGATCGATACTGGATCGAGCAGAGTCTCGATGCCGGATATGTTGGGCTGATCGTGCCAATGGTGGAGTCCGCTTCTCAAGCCCATGCATTGGTCCAAGCGGCGAATTATCCACCAGATGGCGTGCGGTCTCGAGCTGGCACCATTCGTGCCAGCATTTATCAGAATTACTTTGAACAAATCAACCAGCATGTCATCCTGCTGCCCCAGGTGGAAACCGCTGAAGGGTTGACCAACTGTCAGGCGATTGTAGAGGTGCCGGGAGTCACGGGAGTGGTGCTTGGTCCCGGCGATCTGAGCCTCAGTTGCGGATGGCATGTCCAGGATATCTGGGCGCACAATCCGTTTCTGGATGCGGTTGATCGGGTCGTTTCAGCTTGTAAATCGTCAGGCAAAATTGCTGCAACACTGGTATCTGGTTTGACAGACGCAATGCGAGCTCGCGACGCGGGATTTCATCTCGTTGCATTCGCCAGTGATGGTGTTGATCTGCGCGTTGAGATGCTTCCAAGGACACGAAAAGATCTACAACAGTTGCGTAAGCCATCATGATGGAATTGACACAGACATTGCAGGAGCACAGCGCATGCAGGACATCGGCGTGATCGGCATGGGAACCATGGGCGAGCCCATGTCCCTGAACCTGATCAAAAATGGATTCAAAGTCATGGTCTTTAATCGCACACCCAGTCGGGGCACTCGCGCCGCTGCGGCGGGCGCAGTGGTCGCATCATCTATCAAACAGGTCACGCAGGCAAGCGAAGCAATCGTGGTGATGGTTTCAGATGATGAGGCTGTTCGAGAGGTGATATTGGGTGATGAGGGTATCGTCCAATATGCCAAAAGGGGTCAGATCGTTATCAACTCAAGCACCATTTTGCCGGATACTGCTCGACAAGTGGCGCAGACGCTTCGCGAGAAGAGTGTGATCTACCTCGAGGCGCCTGTTACCGGCAGCCGGCCACAGGCCGAACAGGGACAGCTTTTCTTTCTCGTGGGTGGTTCACGCGCAGATTATGAGCGATGCATCCCTCTGTTTGAAGCAATGGGAAAAAAACATCTTTACCTCGGTGGCGTCGGAACTGGAACTTGCGCAAAACTCGCCAATAATATCATGGGCTTCACGAACTTCACGGCATTGGCTGAGGTGCTGATGCTCGTGAAGCGGTTCGGCCTCGACGTGGACTTGTTCGTGGAGGTTGTTCGCAACAGTGGCGGTCGAAGCGCCGTATTCGACGCCAAGTGCGCCAAGCTGCTGCAACGCGATTGGCGTCCGGAATTCGCACTGGGGAACGCGGCCAAAGACATGCGTCTCGCACAGCAATTAACCAGGACGCTGAGTGTTGACGCGCCAGTCATCGCTGCCGCGCAAAAGGTTTATGACGCAGCGAGTCGGGTATGTGATCCATCTGATGACATGTGCAGTCTCATCAAGTTCTATGAACGGCCAGGATCGAGTTGAATATGCGGATATCAACCCCCCAATGGCGCCGCTCCTCAGTGATGGGCTCGGTGGTCCGTGCAAAACACAAGTCAATGGTAACCAGTAGATGACACAGATATTACACGAGTCTGAGTTGTTCCAGACGATCCGTGAAGAACTTTACACTCCAGTGGTGGGTGACATTCTGGATCACTTGGGATGTTATCACTGCTTTCTGCCGCAACCGATCCAGCCAATGCGTGAATCGATGGTGGTGATTGGTCGTGCGATGCCAGCATTGATGATAGACGTTTACGGGCCGCAACAACGTCCCTTCGGCAAAATGACCGAGGCATTGGATCAGCTTCAGTCCGGTGAGGTGTATCTGGCAAGTGGGGGAGCAATGCGATGCGCTTATTGGGGCGAAATTCTAACGGCCACGGCGCGTCAACGGGGCGCATCCGGCGCGGTGATCAACGGATTTCATCGCGATACCCCCAATGTATTGGAGCAGAACTGGCCTGTGTTCAGCCGTGGCCGATATGCTCAAGATGCAGCGATGCGCTCGCAGGTTGTTGAATATCGCTGCATGATCGAGATCGGCGGAGTACGGGTGGAGCCGGGGGATTTGATCTTCGGTGACCTGGACGGGGTCCTGGTGATCCCGCGCCGATACGAACAGCAAGTGATTGACAAGGCGTTGCAGAAGGCACGCGGCGAAAAATCCGTCCGCAAGGCAATCGAGAGCGGCATGTCCAGCACCGAGGCATTTGAGAGGTATGGTATTCTGTGAATTCACTCGAAACCAACAAGGCATTCCGCATCGATTCCCACGACAATGTGGCGACGCTACTTGAGCCGGCATATACGGGGCAGCGACTCGTGGTCGTTGGTGCTTTGCCCGTCAACTTGACCGCCGCCGAATCGATCGAGGCGTGGCACAAGGTTGCTTTGACAGCGATCCCCGCAAACCAGCCGATCATCAAGTACGGCATAGTCATTGGCGTGGCCACACGCGACATCACTGCCGGGCAGTGGGTCCACCTGCACAACTGCCACAGTTGCTTCGATGAACGATCTTCCACACTCGACCTGCACAGCGGTGCGCCCCAAGACACTACCTATGCATAAACAACTGACCTCACTGCATGGCACGGGTTATCTGCGGCCGGACGGTCGCAAGGGTGTACGTAATCTCGTACTCGTGGTTTACACGGTGCAGTGTGCCAGCCATGTGGCCCACGCCATTGCAGACCACGAACCTGATACCCACGTCATCGGCTTTCCAGGCTGCTATGACAATCAATACGCCATTCGGCTGTTGCTGGCGCTGGCTCGGCACCCGAACGTGGGAGCGTGCCTGTGCGTCGGACTGGGTTGCGAGTACACACAACCCCAGCGCCTGGCGGAAAAGATTGCCGAGAGCGGTCGGCCGGCCGAATGGTTCTTTATTCAGGACACCGGCGGCACGGCCAACAGCATTGCAAAGGGCAAACGGCTGATCGCACAGATGCGAGAGAGACTTCGCAGCGTGCCTCAGGTCCCCCTTGCCTGGGCTGACATGGTCATTGGTTGCGAGTGCGGCGGGTCGGACGCCACCAGCGGGTTGGCGGGCAATCCTACGGTGGGGCACTTCTTCGACGCATTGGTGGACGCTGGCGGCACAGCGATCTTCGAGGAAATCGTGGAAGCCATCGGGCTTGGGGATCAACTACTCAAACGTGCCGCGACGCCTCAGGCGCGGCAGGAGATCGACGCAGCTTATGGCAAAGCAGTCGCTTATTGTCAGGCCGTGCGTCAGTATTCAGTGTCACCGGGCAATTTCGCCGGTGGATTGACGACGATCGAGGAAAAAAGCATGGGCGCAATCGCCAAGAGCGGATCGCGGCCCATCCAGGGTGTGATCAAGGTCGGCCAGGCTCCGCCCCATCCCGGGCTGTGGTTGCTTAACTCTGTGCCAGACGAGCATTTCATGCAGTTCGGATACACCAACCCCAACGATACGGAGGGACTGATGGACCTGATCGCCGCAGGCAGTCAGGTGGTGCTCTTCGTCACCGGCCGCGGCAGCGTGATCGGCTCACCCATCGCACCGCTGGTCAAGATCACCGGCAACAGTCAGACGTACCACAAGATGGAACAGGACATGGATTTCGATGCCAGCCGCGTGTTGCGCGGCGAGACGACACTGGAAGAACAGGCATCGGAACTGTCCAGGCTGATCGGCGATGTCGCTGCAGGTGAACCAAGCAAACCTGAGCGTCTCGGTCACCGCGAGTATTTCATCATGTACAAGCATCAGGACACGCCATCGCTGGAGCAGGGCTGCCGCCAATAATGCATAGGAAATCACGTTTAGACGCCTACATTCTCCGCTGTGTTGAGGGGCAATGGCAGCGAAAACCGGTTCATTCACGTCGAACCACCAAGGCGCAGCAACAGCTACAGCACAACACCGCCCACTGTATGGCGATCGTATTGCCCAAAAACACCTAGCCTTCGCCACCAATCAATCTCACCGCGTTCAGGTGCAAAATATCTTTGATCTGACTTTCGTTCCATCCCATCTGCTGGAAGATTGTGATGTGGTGCTCCAGTGTTTTGTCAATCTCATCAGCATGGACGTCGGAACCAAACAGTATTTTGCGATGCGCCTCGGGCCAGTAGAGCAATTGCTTGAACCATTCAATCGACTTGCTGCTTCGCCAGCCATCCACGCGCCCCGACATGTCTGCCCAGATATTGGAGCACATGCGGCATAATGTCGCTGCCTCATCATTCCAGCAGACACCCATGTGCGCGATGATCATCTTCAGGCCTGGAAACACATGGGCTATCGGCTCCAAGTGAATCGGGCGATAATTCTCTGATCGGATCCTTAACTCTGGTTCCGGCTTGGCGGGAAAAACGATGCCGGTGTGAAACAGACAGGGCAGTTGTAGAGCTTGGGCCCGCTCATAAACCGGGAAGTATGATTCGTCACTGTATGGCTTAACAGGCACGTGGAACTTCAATCCTGACATGCCCATTTCCGCAAGCCGGTCGACGTCCTCGACTTCATGATGGCCCAAGTGGATGAATCCCCAACCCCAGAAGCGATCCGCGTGCTGTTTAACCAGTCGCGAAAGGTCCGTGTTATTGGCGCTGCCGGTTTGCCGTCCGTGCCGGATGAAAAGGTCCGCAAAGACGTTGCCCATGGCGATCAGCCCGGTTTTCTCGATACTCAGCCGGTCCATCGTTGCCAGAAGACGGTCGATGTAACCGTCTTCATTGACCCAGTGATGGTGCATATCCCAGACGGTGTTGTGGACGGGCATGGCCATCATCATAGCGATCTCGACGGCATGTCGCAACAACAAATTTACGATATAATAGATTTTGTGATTGACAGGCGTCTCAAATAAGCTATAAATGAGCACGTCACATGGGTATTTGGATTGATGATCAACAAGGTCAATTCTAAAACGAATATTACGAAGCGACACCTGCTTCTGCGGCGTCTTGCCAGGACGGGTGAGGCCAGTCGGCTGGAGTTGTCCCGTGAGCTGGGCATCAGCAACTCCCGAGTGTGCGACCTTATGCAGGAGATGCTGGACGAAGGTCGGCTGGTCGAGCATGCGGGCGGGCCGGAACGTCGGGGGCGACGCGGGGTGCCGGTCGCCCTGAACGGGCAATTTGGCCACATCCTCGGGTTTGACATGGAAGCTTTGCGTCTGCGTTTGGTGGTTGTCGATTACGCCGGGCGGACCGTCTGGCAAAAACGTCAAAGTCTGTCTGAAACCGACACGCGTGAGCAGTTGATTGACAACGTGCTGGGATTTATCGAGTCGTGCCTGGAAGAAGTTCGGCCACGATTCGCGAACCTGATGGGTCTGGGGCTGGCAGCGAATGGGGTCGTGGATGTCAAACGGGGTGTCATACTTCGCTACGACTCTATCCCAGCGGCGCGGGACCTGCCGCTGCGAGACCTGGTAGCCAGTCGATTCAACCTGCCCTGTTGCATTGAGGACAACATCCGCTGTCTGACACTGGCAGAGTGGAATCATGGTGCCGCGAGAGGATTTAACAGCTTTATCTGCGTCGCCGTGCGCAGCGGCGTAGGCGCGGGTATTGTGATCGACGGACACCTGTTTACAGGGAGTCACGGCCTGGCCGGTGAACTGGGCTACCTGCCCACAGCCACCAACAGCGGGTGGGAAATCTTACAGAATCTCGTCTCTGAGACCTCCTTAAAGGTTGACGTCGAAACCGAAAACTTTGAACTGACGCCGGGCAGAGCCAGCCTCGCCGGGGAAATCCTGGGAGCCCAATTGGCATCGATTGCGGTAATGTTCGATCCTCAGGCAATTGTGTTGGCAGGAGGACTGATGGCTCCGGATGGACAGATATGGCCGCACGTGGGTATGACCTTCCGACGTCTGGCGCTGCCGGAAATCGGCGAGCGGGTATCACTGCTGCCAGCCCAGCTCGGTCCATTCGCAGCTGCGGTTGGGGCCGCGTATCGCTGTTTTCAGAAACTCCATCCGGTCGAAATGCACCGCCACTAGATGGCTAGGGAAATTGGCTAGCGGGAGCTTCTTCTTGATGATTTCACCAAACATGATCCGGAGATCTAATTCACGTGCAAGGTGTTGTGTCACTTAATGAAGCCGTAGTCCATGAAGCGGTCGCTGCGAAGTGCGACAGCGTTGCGGGTCGGTCGAAGCAGAAGTCGCCGCTCACTCACACGATGTGCAACAGGGAAGAACCATGAAACTATTTCTGGATACTGCCGACCTCGACGCCATTCGGCGCATCAAGCGACTGGGTATGCTCGATGGGGTAACGACGAATCCGTCGCATGTGTCAAAAACAGGCCTCGATCCGCAGGAGTTATACCCACTGATCTGCGGGGAAGTTGATGGGCCTGTATCACTGGAAACAGTGGGCACGGATGCCGACCAGATTTTCAAGGAAGGATTGGCGTTGGCCGCAGTTGCGGACAATGTTGTTGTTAAGGTGCCACTACTTCCTGAAGGATTAATTGCTGTGCGTCGTTTGGCCGGGGAGGGCATCGCCACCAACGTAACGGTGACTTTCTCAGCCAACCAGGCGATACTGGCAGCCAAAGCGGGCGCCGATTACGTCAGTCCTTTTGTCGGTCGGTTAGACGGCGTGGGCCATGATGGCATGGATCTGGTCCGTCAGATTCATCAGATATATGACAATTACGACTTCAAGACACAGATCATCACTGCGGCGGTGCGCCATCCCATCCACGTACTGCAAGCCGCCCTGGCCGGCTCGCACATCTGCACCATGGCTCCCGCAGTCTTCGATCAGCTTTACGAACATCCATTGACTGACAGCGGCATCGCACAATTTTTAGCGGACTGGCGAAAAGTGCCCAATCAACATCCTGAGACGGCTGGGGTTCCCGCTCCCATGTGAGAAGCCTTCCCATGGCGCTGGTGACGGCATCGAGCGAAGCGGCCACTTGAGAGAGGTTGCCCCGGACGAATAGCTCAGTTCATCCAACACGGACGTCGTTGAGGAATATAACATTCGTGGGCACGTTCATTGAACCTTCACCATTGCAAAACATCGCACTTTATTGATCTGATTCGATATTGAAACGACCACCGTATGCTCGCACAACCGCTATATTTGAACGGCCAATGGGAGACAGGTTCGGGCACGCTCGCAGTGGAAAACCCTGCGACGGGAGAGCGATTGGCCGAGGTTTCAACCATCGACCGCGCGCGAGTCCATAGAGCGATCCAAGACGCGGTGGCGGCATTGTCCGGATGGCGAGCAACGACGGCAAAACAGCGCGGGCAATATCTGGACGCAATAGCTGACCGGCTTGAAAATCGCGCAGAAGCCATCGCGCGAATTATCACCCAGGAGAACGGCAAGCCTTTGCGTGAAAGCCGTGGTGAAGTAAACATGACAGTGGACCATCTCCGCTGGTTCGCGGAAGAAGGTCGGCGTGCATATGGACGTATCGTGCCACATCAGGCTGACGGCAAGCGGCATCTGGTATTGCGCGTCCCAGTTGGCGTGGTGGGCGCGATCTCGCCGTGGAACTTCCCACTGGTGCTGGCGGTGCGTAAGGTCGCCCCGGCACTGGCGGCGGGCTGTCCCGTGTTGCTCAAGCCGGCAAGTTATACACCGTTATGTGCTTTGGAACTGGCCCGAGCGGCGGACGAGGCGGGATTGCCACCAGGGGTATTGCAGGTTGTTCTCGGCAAGTCAAGCGAGATCGCGCAGGAAATGCTGGAGAATCCCGACTGCCGCAAAATCACCTTTACGGGCTCAACAGAGGTAGGTAAAAACTTGATCCACGGTGCGGCGGCCACCGTCACCAAACTGTCGCTGGAACTGGGCGGTCACGCCCCGGTATTAGTCTTTGAGGATGCGGATCTCGATGCCGCGGTGGAAGGGGCGATTATCACCAAGTTTCGCAACACCGGCCAATCGTGCATCGCGGCCAATCGCATCTACGTGCAGAGATCGATCTACCGGGAATTCGTGAATCGATTTGTTGGGCATGTAGAAAAGATGATTGCCGGCGATGGGCTTGACGATGCCTCCGACATCGGTCCGATGATCAACGAATCAAGCCTGAAGCACGCCCAACATCACATCGAGAACGCATGTGAGCATGGGGCCAGCGTATGCGCCGGTGGGCAACGTGTGGGCGAGCGTGGTTATTTCCTTCAGCCGACTGTGCTTAGGGACGTATCCAACGAGGCGCTGTGCATGCAAGAGGAGACATTTGCCCCGGTGGCGCCGATCGCTGTGTTCGATACGGAAGATGAGGCAATTCGTCAGGCCAACAACACAATCTATGGCTTGGCGGCCTATGCCTTCACTCGCGATGTGAACCGTGTCATGCGCCTGGCGGAGCAACTCGAGGCCGGCACCATTGGCATCAACGACGCGGTCCCAACAACAAGCACCAGCCCCTTTGGAGGATTCAAACAAAGTGGCTGGGGGCGTGAACTGGGCAGCGAAGGTCTGGATGCATTTCTAGAAACCAAACACGTTTCACTCGGCAGGATTGACAGATGATGACACTTATGCCCAACTACCTCGCGATAACAGCCGAACGACTGGGTAAGGGGACTCCAGTGATGGTGCGCGTTGTGCCCACAGCACAGGACCTGGCCCTCGACATGGCTGAGGCGATCTACGACGAGATCGAGTCGCTGCAGGCAACCGGCAAGAACGCGACGCTAATCGTGCCGGTCGGACCAATAGATCAGTTCCCGATTCTGGCGGCATTGATCAATGAGCGCAAGCTCGACTGCCGTCGAGTCATGTTTATCAATATGGACGAGTATCTCAACGAGGATGACCAGTGGATTGACGAAAATCATCCTTTGAGTTTCCGAGGGTACATGGAGCGGAGCTTCTACAGACTACTGGAGTCGTCTCTGGCGCCCGATCCATCAATTCGTGTCTTTCCCGACCCCCACGATCCTGAAGCCATCGCGCGGCAAATAAAACAGCGAGGAGGCGTGGACGCGACATTCGGCGGCATCGGCATCAATGGACACATCGCCTTCAACGAACCGCCGGAGCCCGGGGAATTGGTCGGCGTCGGTGCATTCGCAGGTATGCCAACGCGCTGCCTGACACTGTCGAGAGAAACAAGAACGATTAACAGTCACACGGTCGGCGGTGACATCTCTGTCATCCCGCATCGGGCGATCACGGTAGGCATGTGCGAGATACTTGGTTCACGCAAAATACGACTTTATTGTAACCGGCCGTGGCAGAGCGCAGTCATCCGTCAAGTTCTGCACGGTCCAATCGCTTCTACGTGCCCTTCCTCGCTTATTCGTACCCACCCAGACGCCGTCGTGACACTCACAAAACAAGTTGCCATGCCTCCTGACATTCGTTTGCGTTGACAACATTGGATATAAAAGGATTCCTCATGAACACGCCAGAGTTTCTCCTGCACGATGACAAAGACACGGTCGGAGTGGCTGTAGTCGATATCAAGGCTGGCCAGCAGGTGACCGGCAGGTCGCTGCACGGTGACGCCAGACCCAAGGTCAAGGCTTTGATGGACATTCCGCTGGGGCACAAGATCGCACTGTGCGCTTTCAAGCCCGGCGATACGGTGATCAAGTATGGTGTGGATATTGGTAAGGTCGTTGCCCCCGTCAAAGCGGGTGAGCATGTTCACGTTCATAACCTCAAGACCAAAAGGTGGTAATTGTCCATGAGCATTCCAAGTTTCAAAGGCTATCGCCGCGAAAACGGTCGTGTCGGCATCCGCAATCACGTCATTATTCTGCCCGTGGACGACATCTCCAACGCCGCGTGCGAGGCTGTGGCCAACCAGATCAAAGGCGCCATGGCGCTGCCGCACGCCTATGGCCGATTGCAGTTTGGGGAAGACCTCGAGTTGTTCTTCCGCACAATGATCGGCACCGGCTCTAATCCCAATGTCGCAGCTTGCGTTGTCATCGGTATCGAACCCGGCTGGACACGGCGCATCGTGGAGGGGATTGCTAAGACCGGCAAGCCCGTCGAGGGCTTTTCCATCGAGCGTTACGGCGACCTGCAGACGGTGGCCATGGCCGCACGCAAGGCCAAAGAACTCGTGCAGTGGGCCAGCGAGTTGCAGCGCCAAGACTGCACATTGGATGAGGTTTACATTTCCGTCAAGTGCGGAGAGTCCGATACCACCACCGGTCTGGGATCCTGCCCCACCGTCGGTAACGTCGTCGATAAGACCATCGCCATGGGTGGCACGGCTTCGTTCGGCGAAACCTCTGAACTCACCGGCGGTGAGCACATTGTCAAGGGTAAGGCCGCCAACGCAGAGGTGGCCGAAGCCTTCATGCAAATCTGGAACGACTACAACGACTTCATCCTCAAAGAGAAGACCGATGACCTCTCAGAATCACAGCCGACTAAAGGCAACATTCGCGGCGGCTTGACAACCATCGAAGAAAAAGCCCTGGGCAATATCGAGAAGCTCGGCAAGAGGACGAAGTTCATCGGCTGCCTCAAGCCAGCCGAGGCGCCCGGTGGCAAGGGTCTGTGGTTCATGGACACCTCGTCTGCCGCGGCTGAGGCCGTCACCCTATGGGCAGCCTCCGGCGCAGTCGTGCATCTGTTCCCGACAGGCCAGGGCAATATCATCGGCAATCCCATTGAGCCGGTGATCAAGCTTTCTGCCAATCCACTGACCTGCTCGACCATGAGCGAACACATCGACCTGGATGTCTCCGCCATTCTGCGCGGTGAACTGACGATCGATCAGGCGGGCGATCAGTTGCTGGAGATTGTCCTGCGCACCTGCAACGGACGACTGACTGCGGCCGAGGCGCTGGGGCACCGCGAGTTTGTCCTGACCAAGCTGTATCGCAGCGCATAGATATTACAGGTTTTCCAGGCGCCGAATCATCCTTTAGTTGCCATGAAAATCACTGATGTCCAAGCCATCCCGTTGCAGATACCCCAGCGGATGCGCTATGCACCGACAAGCACGGGACTGAACACGGAGAGTGACGGCCATGTGCTGGTCAAGGTATTCACCGACGAGGGCATCATCGGCCTGGGAGAAGCGTGGCGACTGACACCGCGCGCAGTCGCCACGTTTATTGAGGAAGCACTCAAGCCGAAGCTGATCGGTCAGGATCCGTTGCGAATCGACTGGCTGTGGCACAAGCTCTACCTGGCCACGTTCCGCTATGGACGCAAAGGTCTGGTACTGAACGCCATCAGTGGCGTTGAAATTGCATTGTGGGATATTCTTGGCAAGGCCTGTGGTTTGCCTGTCCACCAGTTGCTCGGGGGAGCCTGCTGGCATGAAGTTCGTTGCTACGCCAGCTTGCCACCGTACGAACGGCCTGAAGATGCCGCCGCCGATGCCACCCAACGCGGCAGCGAAGGTTTTCACCTGGTCAAGCTGCATCAGACGGACCTCGAGTCGGTTAAGTTGACCCGAGAAGCCATCGGCTCCACGGTCGAGTTGGCGGTAGATGTCAATGGTGTTTGGACACCGCGCCAGGCAGTGTGTATGGCCCAGCGGATGCAAGAGTACGACGTGCGCTGGCTGGAGGAGCCGGTGCGTCCCATGGACGACTACGACGGCCTACGTTTGGTTCGCCAGCGAAGCGGCATGCAGATTGCCGCAGGTGAGAATGAGTACACCCACTTCGGGTTCCGCTCACTGGTGGAAAAGAAGGCAGCCGACATTCTCCAGCCCGACGTGATCAAGGCCGGCGGCCTGGGAGTCTGCCGCAAAATCCTGGCCCTGGCTGAAGCTTGGAATCTTCAATTGATTCCGCACTCGTTTTACTATGGCCCGGGCGTCGCGGCCACCGCTCACTTTGTCATGGCAAATCAACTCAGCGACGAGATGGAGATCAACGTCACTGAGCTGGAAGCCGACTTCATTGAGCCGACATTTCGGCCCCAAGCAGGCAAGCTATGCGTGAGCGATCGCCCGGGGCTTGGTCTTGAGATAAATGATGAGGTTGTGGAACATTACCGAATGGACCACTAGTTGCTGCAGCATGTGTCTTCACGTACGCGACCGCGCCACTATGGCAACGAGCTCAAGGTCCATGATAGGAGTGCGATGCTGTACGTTATGCTTGCCATCATCACTTGGACGTTGTTCCTTCTGTTGGTACGCGAAGCATTGCTGCCGTGGCCCGCGGCTCAGGCTGGCGCCTATTCAATGATCACCACCGTGGCAATATGGTGGGGCGCTAGTTTGATGCGGGGCTGTGATTTGTATTTTGTCATCACAGAGGTCTGGGCCGTACAAAGGTGTTGTCTGTTCAGCAAGGGATCTCAAAATCGCAGGTGCACCTCTGTGTGATGATCTAGATCCAAGGAAGAAGGAACCGCACATGGCATACGACATCACGGATATCACGATGGACCCCTATCACAACCCGCAGGTGGCCCAGTGGCTGGGCAGCCTGGAGGGTGTGCCGGACTGGTCCAACCCCGCACACACCCGGGCCGTGCAAGCCGGCCGCGCCCCGTGGCGGCAACCGGTTTACGACGGCTTCGCTTGGCTGGGTGACGTGGCGCCTGGTATCACATTGGCCCTGGCCATGGCGCTGCTAGGCACGCTGCTTTCCCTCTGGCTGGGAGTTGACTTGTTAGGGTATAGCGAAAGTCCCATCAGTGCCATACTCGCCGCAGTGCTCCTGGGCGTGGTGATCCGCAACACTGTTGGCCTACCTGCGATCTATGAGAAGGGTCTGGCTTTGTGCCTCAAACGAGTACTGCGACTGGGCATCATTCTGCTGGGCATCCGTCTGAGCCTCTTACAGGCTGGCACAACCGGTGTTGTGGCGTTACCCATCGTCCTCGGCTGCATCATCAGCGCACTGGTTCTAGTCAGTTGGTTCAATCGAAAATTAGGATTACCACGGCGGCTGGGCAGTCTGATTGCCGTCGGCACAAGCATCTGTGGTGTCAGTGCCATCGTGGCTACCGCACCAGTGATCGACGCCGAGGACGATGAAACCAGCTATGCCGTAGCCACGATCGCCCTATTTGGCATGATGGCACTTTTTACATATCCTTTTCTGGCTCATCTGATTTTCGGTGAACGGGCCGCGATGGTGGGGTTGTTCTTGGGCACGGCGATCCACGACACCTCGCAGGTGGCTGGTGCAGGCCTGTCCTATCAGCAGCAATATGCCGCTCCTGTTGCGCTGGACACGGCTGTGGTGACCAAGCTGGTGCGCAACTTGTGCATGATCTGGGTCATCCCGTTGATGGCCGTGCTATACCACCGCGGCAACCTCTCAAAAGACAAGACACCACATTGGTTTAAGGCGGTGCCACTTTTTGTGCTGGGCTTCATCGCTTTTGTCGCGCTGCGTACCGTGGGGGATCTCGGCGATCGACCATTTGGTGTCCTCAGCCCGACAACTTGGAGCAACTGCGTGAATGAGATCAATTGGCTTGCTGGCTGGTGCCTGACCATCGCCATGGCGGCTGTCGGCCTGGGTACCAACCTGCATCGGCTGGTGCGTATGGGCCCGCGGCCCTTCTTTGTCGGCCTGGCCGCTGCGACGGTCGTCGGCGGCGTCAGCATAATATTGGTTTGGCTGGTGGCGGCGAGGCTGACTGGATTCTACAGCCTGAAGGCAGGTGATGCAGTGCCATGATGACACGCATGATGCCACCCACGATTATGTAGTTGATCGCCATGCATGATCGCATGTGTACGGAAGCAGCATTTACGATTGGGTCAGATTCAGGAGACAGAACGGATTCGTCTGTGAGCACCAACAAGGACAGCAGCCCTCACTTATGAATCTTTGCAGCGGTTCACCTGGTTGGCTATTCGATTGCGCTTCATACGTAACTCGCGGGATAAGGAACCGCCGATGGCTCAGGTTCTGATTGACAACGTCACCAAGGTTTATCCCGGAAAAGTTAAAGCCGTGGATGACATCACCCTGCATGTGGCAGACAAGCAGTTTGTCGTGCTCGTGGGGCCGTCCGGCTGTGGCAAGTCCACCACACTGCGTATGGTGGCTGGTCTGGAAGAGATCACCGAGGGCACTATCCGCATCGGCGAGCGCATTGTCAATGATGTGCCGCCCAAGAACCGCAACATTGCCATGGTCTTTCAGAATTACGCCCTCTATCCCCACATGACGGTGTACAAGAACATGGCCTTCGCGCTGAAGTTGCGCAAGTTTCCAAGAAAGGAAATCGATGAGCGTGTTCATAATGCCGCGAAAATCCTCGGCATCGAGCACCTGCTAGACCGCAAGCCCAAAGCGTTGTCCGGCGGGCAACGCCAGCGGGTGGCGGTGGGGCGGGCCATCGTGCGCGAGCCGGCCTGTTTCCTGTTTGACGAGCCGTTGAGTAACCTGGATGCCAAGCTACGGGTTGAAATGAGAGCTGAACTAAAACGCCTGCACCATCGCCTGCAAACGACCACCATCTATGTCACTCACGATCAGGAAGAGGCCATGACGTTGGGCGATCTGGTAGTTGTGATGAGTGAGGGTCTGATCCAGCAAGTGGCCCCTCCGCTGACGGTGTATGAGAATCCCACCAACCGTTTCGTGGCGGGCTTCGTGGGTACGCCGCCGATGAATTTTCTGGAGGGGCAGGCAGTGCAACGCGACGAGGGCGTGTGGTTTGAGTGCGAAGGTGTCCGCCTGAAGTTGGAAGGTCGCCACGCCAAAGCAGTCAGAGGCAGAATAGGCCAGCCCGTGGTGATGGGTATTCGTCCCGAGGGTTTCTACCTGCGTGCCGGCGAACATGCCAACAATCCGCAGCAGACGATGACGATCACCGCATCGTTGATTGAGCCTTTGGGAAGTCAAATGGACATATTCTGCCATACGAGCGGCGACCTGAGGCTTGTGGCACGTGTCAAGGCCGAGCGTCTGGAACCGCAGAGTCAACTCAAACTGTATGTTGATCAGTCCAGGATTCACCTGTTTGAGCCGGGTCCTTATGGAGACAACCTGACAAGAGATGACCCGGGTACTTAACTGCATGAAGAGCGATCGGTGTCGCCCCGGCTCGATTCCCGGAGGCACCCGACGGAAGCTGTGCTTGGAGTGTTGAGGTATCTGGCTTCGCCACCGCACACAGCATGACGCCCTCTCACAGTTCAAGCGATTTTGCCGTTTTTCAGGTCGGCATAAAGCGTTTGTTGCCTGTGCGGCGTGGCACGAGCGGTTCCATGATTCGATTTGCTCATGCACCTGCGGAAATCGAGTGTCGCGGTCTGCATCCGATTGCTTCACAGGATCTGAAACGCGAAGAGTTGGCCTCGCATGATGAGAAAGCGTACGATGAATGGTTGGCGTGGTGACGCATCACCCAACGTATGCTGAACGCCATCGCTGGTCCAGATAACGCGGTATCGCAATGCATCTTGCGGTATAAGCCTTGAATGGGAGCGCTCAAAACCCGGTAGTGGCTTCGCTCCGTACGGGGCGACCGGCCCCTGCTCATCGATCAACTCGACTTGCAGGTCGGTGGGGTGTGCTTGAGCGTTGACTACCAGCTCGCGACCTTCGAATCGAATCGGGGGAGTGTCAAGGATTCCAGGATGCGCCTGATCACTAGGTTCCAGCGCCAGAAAGCGGTCGGCTGGCAGCGTGGCGACCCCGATCGCACCCAGCGGCTTCGTCACGTTGAACTCAACGCCTTGTTCCGTCAGTTGGCGCAAAGCCCCGTGCTTCAGCGAATGTCCATGAAAGTAGAAGTAGAGCAAGTCATTCTTGCGCGTCATTGAGCACGAATGAACGAACCATCGCTCCCAATGCTCTGGGCCGTGCGGAAGAAATGCGGCTCCGTCTGCGACGCGACGCCAGTGCCAACCATCGCGGCTCGTCGCCAACTGGATTTCACAGGGACTAAGGAAATTATTGTCTCTCTCGTCCAAGTGGAACACGGGCACCTGCCCAACAAGTATGTCGCCATAAGCATGGGCGGTCAGGGCGTGGGCTTGAACATAAGGAAAACCATGAGCCTCATCGATCAGACTGATGGCTCGCTTGGGCGTCCAGCTCTCAAAGTCCTGACTCTCCAACACGCCGGTGATCCGCATATGTCCGTGGAGGCTTGGATGATATGCCTGGGACCGCGTATAGACGAAGTATCGCTTGGCCGGTTCATGCCACACGATGCTTGGCACGGTGTCGCACTTGGTGTCGGTGATCCTGTGTGGCGTTCCCCAATCCAGACCATCCGAGGAGCAGAAAACGTAGAGAGCTCGCTCAGAGACTGCATCGCTCGCAAGGCCATTGCTGGTCACACCGATATAGGGCCTCCGTGGATCGTGGGAGGTTCTGATGGCATGGCAAGGACCTACAGTCAAGTTAGATGGTTGCCCACAGTACAGGTGGTGACGAGCCAGCGGCTTTCGCCATACAAGGCCGTCGTCGGACTCGGCATAGCATGTCGCATAGAACTCCTCACGTGTGTGCGCATTGATGGTCTTGTAGTGCATGCGAAACTGGTTCAGTTCCGGCTCGTGTATTACCGATGGCCGTGTAACGAGATGTGCTTCCCAAGGATAGTCACAGGTCACAACTGGATTACCTGAATATTTTGCGGGCTGTTGTATCCGGCGTGACAGATTGATAGTGCTGCCTATGCACTGATCGTCAAGAAAGAGTTGAGGATGGTTGGATAATGCAACAACATAGGGGGCATCGATGTTTCCGGACATACGTTACTCCTCACTCGGCGGGGGCGACGTCGGCATGTTTGTCGATACAAGTGTAATGTCTGATTCCGGCAATGTGTTCGTAGTGCCCGCGTTTCTTCTGCAAGGCGATCAAATTCGACGGTATATGTGGAGGATAAATCACCTCATGCTGGCAAGTCCCCGCAGCTATCAATGCCCAAGTGTGTGACAAGACATCTCTAGCCCGGCTTGGTCCTGATGGACAACAACACTGGCAGCGCGAATTAATTCCTCTCTCCTGTTCATCCGTCCGGCAAAAAGCAGCATACACTCCAACCAGGACTGGGTAAACGCTTTCAACGCGATACCCTATCTACTGAAAAGTCACCAGCTCCGCTTGGAACCTTCGCCATTCACGCTGTTGTCGCCTGGAGCCGGTCTTCCTTCCGTAGTCACCCAGTCGCCAGTTGGGCGGGGAGGTATGCCACCGTCATGGCAATGACCGCACTTTAGCGCATACCTCAGGCAAGGGCAGACTGCTTTGCCACCTTCGGTCACATCGCTGTTACCCCCTTCCTGGCCGACTCGCTTGCCACCTTCGACTTCATTATCATTCTACACATTCGTGATGATGATAAGCCGTCATATATTGTAATTAACTGATACGTAAGGACTTAATGTCATTATAGTCCCAGCGGATGACTAGTGGGAACACCTTGACATTAAGCAAACGCGATGTATAATCGGCTTAGTTTGATAGAATGCCACTAGACTGACATTTAATTTCTGTTTCTGTTTTGGGTTTCAGCTTTCCGTAGGGCTATTTATGACCGTCAACACGACAAAGACTCCAATTCCCATCGGGCGGAAAAGACATCAGGTCTTTTGTGCCTTGCGTGATCAACTTGAAGCCAACGAGTTCTCATCAGGCCAGCAGTTCTACACGATCAAGGAGATCTGTGACAAACATCGAGTTTCAACGTCTACGGCGATTCGCTGCCTCGATCGATTAGAGGCCGAGGGTCTGATCGAGCGTCGCCACCGGTCGGGAATCTATGTCAAACAGCCGCCATCGCGCGCGGCCGATGCGGCCGCTGTCCGATGTGTGGATTGCGTGATGCCGGAGGACATTGTAAGTCGAGGTGGTCCGGAATTCTTGACTGACGAAATCCTCGCTGGGACATCGGGATCCAAGGGTGCGGACGAATTGGCTCTGCGTATCAACCTGTTGCCCACTTACGTCCACACTGAGGAGCAAATTGAAGAATGGCTGCGGCAACGGGTGAACGCTGGAACGCAGGCATTTATCTTTCGCTGGATGCCGACGGCTGCGCAACGGGTTGTGCAACGCAACGGCTGGCCGACCTGCATTTTGGGTACGCCTGATCGAGACATAGACTTGCCTCACATTGGCTACGACCAGCAACAGTTGGGCAAATGTGTCGCGGAGTATCTGGTTCAATGCGGGTGTCAGCATGTGGGCGTTTTGATGCGCAATGAATGGCGGCCAGGGGACAATGTGCTGGTCAACAGCCTGATAAGCGGACTGGGAAATCGCCTCGTTGCCATTGAGACGGTGCCGCCATTTGCAGAAGAGGTAGATTCCGCGTTGAACAGCCTGATTTCGCATGAGCCGCAGATTGACGCGCTGTTTCTTCGTAACCATCTTGACGTAGAGGCATGTCGTCGATTGCATGAACTTGTAGACGGGCCTCGAAAGTTGATTGTTGTCAGCGAGATGTATCGCAACCTTCGATGGATTACGCCGATTGTTCCTGTCGGACAGACAAGAGTTGAAGCGATCACAAGCTTGCTGCGCCGTTTGACGGCAGGGGAGCCGGTGTCCAAGTCCGAGTCGTTTCCCGCCCACATTCTTGAATCTTCCCCCCAGCATGACTTGAGTTGCAGGTAAATCGTATCGCCAGGATTGAAATCAACCATGAATAGGAGAATGAATATGGAATGAAGCATGGAATCTCTTGGGGGTATGGAACAAGCCGTTTTATTAGAAGTGTACCCCCTGGGAGACTTTGCCGCCGCTGGCAGAGTGCGCACGGAGATTGATGTGTATGAAATACACAGTTTACGGATCATTTCGGAATAGCCAATTCGTGCATCGTATGGTGGATGTTCAAGTAGTTTTGTAGTGCAGTGTAACTGGACAAGTGCGCCCGCTTCTTGGTAGGGCCAACTGGCGGAACCGTAGGCGCGAACGTATTTGAAGAATCGTGTTCTTCAAATCGGATTCGGATATCACATCTTTTTTAAGTAGGAGACGGATTATGTTCAGTAGCAAATGCTCGATACCTTGGACGACTGTCGCAGTTGGTTTCTGTGTGGTGGTGTGCGTTTCGGCGGCCCAGGCGGCTGTCGTGTCCTCGCACGTCGGCGCCAACGATCCGACGACCGAAGGCTGGAGTTTGACTAAAAGCGTCGACAATACTTTCGGCGGCAACTGGTCCACAGTGGGCCCCTTGTCTCCGGACCCCGATTTCGATCTGACCAACTCCTGGCAGATCGACCACTACCTGAGCGAAGTCTGGTACTCGGACCCGCTCACCGTACTCCAGCAGAACGATGCTGCCGCCAACGGGTGGAGGTTCACCGGCATCTTTCGACTTGAAGAGGCCCTTGACAACGCAACCTTTGACAACGGAATCTGCGATCTGATCGTCATAACCAGTCAGTTAGGATTCTCGGTTAGAGTATCGATGGACCTCGGCGCCACCGCCGCAGATCGTACGATCAGGAACAGGATCGACAATACCTATAACAACGTGGGCGGCGACTCATACTACAGAGTAATCTTCAACTATAACGTCGGCGCCGGGACGGTTGACTACTACATCAACGATACGCTGATCAATACTTTTGCCACCGGCGCCCTGACCCCCACGGAGGTTCGGTTTGGCTCCATCAACTTCGATAGTGCCAACGATGGTCCCAAGGACTATGCTCTCGTGACGCTCGAGACCGGCGCCCTCGGTCCCATTCCCCCCACGCCCGACTTCGGCGACCCCGTGCCTGAGCCGGCGACCCTTGGCTTGTTTGGTCTCGGACTCGCTGCTGTGCTAAGCCGTCGTCGGTCGTAGGCCTGACGACTACGCTCGAAGTTTCGTGATGCCGGTAAGACTACGTGGTCAAAGCGGGGGAAGCGTGGCTCAACCACGTTGACCCTGATGTTCAACGGGTGGCCTTGACCAAGGTCAAGGCCACTCATTCGGATGGTAACCCAGAGCGCCGAATCAACACTATGGTTTTGACCCTGACATGATTTGATCGGTGGAGTTTCTGGGTAACAGGCGTTGCATTGGCATTGAAGAATTGTGTTCTTCAATGCGGAGACTCGAAGGTCTATAATGAGCAATTGACGAAGGCAAAGGAGCAACGATTATGAAACCGTGGATGACTGCGGCGACAGGTCTCTGTTTTGCTGTTTGCGTATCAGGGGCCTACGGACAGTATATCGAACATTTCGGCGCCAATGATCCGGAGAACGAAGGTTGGACTTTTCAACATACTCCCGATGACCCCCCGGTTCCCCCCAACTGGCCCGGCTTCTCGACCATCACGAATCCATTGTCACCAGACCCGGATTTCCCCACGATCACAGCGTGGCAAACGGAACTCATTCAAAGCGAAGCCTTCTATACCTACATCTTGTCTGGAGCCGAACAAGCTGCCGCATCCGCCAATGGGTGGACACTCACTGCCGTGATGCGACTGGAATCCGGCCAGGACAACTTCGGACTCTTTGATAACGGGATCTGTGACATTATCGGCTACACCAATGAACTGGGTGCTGCGGTGAGAGCGTCGATGGATATCGCTTTCGATCCTGCCAACCGTCAGTTGAAAAACAGGCTTGATGATGCAATCGTACAACTGGGCCCGGACACTTACTACACAGTGGCGTTCGCCTATGATCCGAACGCCGACACGGTTGCGTATTCTATCAACGGCGTGCTCCAGGACACTTTTGCCACAGGCAACCTTACCCTCAACAAGGTTCAATTTGGCGTGGTTAACGCCAGTACGCCGGCCACCGGCAAGAGGAACTTCGCCCTGGCACAGCTCCAGATTGGTCCCTATGGGCCCCACGCGGGTGATGCCAACGAGGATGGACTGGTCAATCTTTCGGACCTGCAAATTCTCGGTGACAACTGGCAGTCTGCAACCGCCACCTGGTCGGAAGCTGATTTCACCGGCGACGGCAACGTGAATCTGGCAGATCTCCAGATCCTCGGCGACTACTGGGGCTATGGTGCGTGGACTCTGCTGGGTCCCGACGTGTCCTTCGATGAAGCCCTGGCCCAGTTAGCCATCCCCGAGCCGGCGTCGCTGATGCTGCTTGTTCCGGGTCTGCTGATGCTGCGTCGTCGAGTGGTTCGTTGATCGTATCGTTCCCCCTCTCGCGAGGGCCGCCCGACCGCGACCTTCGCGTTTGCCTTGCCGCGCCGGGTGTGCACATTGCACAGAATTGAAGCCTATG
>JADLFV010000093.1 GCA_020849625.1 Phycisphaeraceae bacterium | reverse complement strand
TGTTGCCGGCATCGCTGGCGCTGTTGACGCGGCCCTCGGCGAAGGCCAGCAGCGTGCCGTCGTTGGCTGCCACGATAGTGGGAATACGGAAGGTGTTATAGCCGCTTTCACCCTGCTGGAACACGGTGACCTGTTGCAGAGGGCCGGCCCAAGCGAACGCACTCAGCAGCAGCGACAACAAAATGGCTCCGGCATACGTGGGTCGAATGAACTGGTTCATGATCAGACTACCTTCCGAAACTGCGTGTACGTCGTGGTAAGCACAATGCGCCCATACCAGCCAACAGCAACAGGGTTGCCGGTTCGGGGACGCTCAGGTCGAGCTGTTGCAAAGCCCGGTCGAAGCTCATGTTCAGGTCAGCGCCGTATCCCCAATTGTCGCCCAGAATCTGCAGGTCGGCCAGATTAACCACGCCATCTCCGCTGAAGTCGCCGACCAGCCAGTAGGCATCCCCCGCCTGCCAGTGGTCGCCCAGCACCTGCAGATCCGCCAGATTGACCTGGCCATCCCCGTTGGCATCGCCAAGGATGGCTTTGGGCTGCACAAACTGTCCTACGCTCAAGGCTCCCATCGAGATGCGGGCCAGGTCGATGTCACCGATAAACCGTTTGAGGCCGGGCGAACTGGCATTGAAGGACCCGATCAGCAGGTCGTTGGTGTTGGCCACCGAGCCAGTCACGATGGTGGTTTCGGTGTCCACCAGTTGATAGTCCACGTAAAGGCGCATCTGGCCGGAGACGCGGTCCAGCACAGCCGCCACGTGGTGCCATTGGCCGTCGCTGATGGAAGAGCTGCTGATCACGTCACTGGTTGTGGGGCCATCGCAGGTCAGGAAGCGGAGGTTGCCGTTCTCGACGCGAAGCCAGAACGATTGCTGGTTGGCGCCGACATCCTTGGCGATCAGCGGGCCCGAGCCGTTGGCGCCGCCGTCGGTGTGGTCGCTGGTGCGGAAGACAGCTTCGAGCGTGAAGCTGTCAGCGGCGTCGAAGTCGCAGGCGTTATTGCCGTTGTCAGCCATGCGCACGATGTCGTCCTGGCCGTCGAAGTGCAGGGCGTGGCCGCTGGCGAAACGTGGATCGCCGCTGATGAAGGAAGCCCCACCTTCGATGCTGCCATCGAGGCCGTTGCCGCGCTGATCTTTGGCGGTGTCGTCGCGGAAGTCGATCTGGACCAGAGAGGGGTCGTCGAGCCATTGCGTGTCGTAGCGGGCGAAGCTGATGCGGTTGTAGTAGGCGGATGTGCCGTTCTCGTAGAGCAACCCGCCGCCCCCGGAAGTTGTGATCTTGACCAGGTCGCTGTAGCCGGAGGGTCCGCGATAGACCAGTTTGCCGGCAGTCCAGGTGGCCGACTCATCGAAGCTGCTGCGAATGGTCATGCGCACGCGGCTGGTGGTGTGGGCGGGATTGGAAAACAGCAGGCGATTGATGTCGTCGCCCTGATCGGTGGCGGTGTAGCGCAGCACCGATGCTTGCACCACCGGGTCGATCAGTGTCATGTCGTAAGAGGCAGTGCCGAAGCTCTGGCCGCCGTCATCGCTGTAGGAGATGATGCGGGCCTTGGTGGTCTTGGCCTGGTTGCGGATGTTGAAGTAGAGGTCGCCGCTGGTCAGTTCGACGATGGTGCTTTCGTTAGGCCCCATGTCGCCTTGCGAGGGCACATCGCCGCCGACCTGCCATGTCGCGCCGTGGTCATCGCTGTAGATCACGTGGGCGTACTTGGCGGTGCTGGTGTTGTGATCGCAGGGGATGATCAGTCGCCCGGCATGGGGCCCGCGCGTCAGTTGAATGCCGTGGACCGGCCCGGTGGCGTACCAGGTCCAGCCGGCCGGCTTGACCGAACTGGTGATCTCCTGCCGCGCCGACCAGCTCTGGCCGTGGTCATCGCTGTAGGTGGTGAACACCCGGCTGTTGTTGCGGCAGAAGGTCAGCCACAACCGGCCGGTGGTTTCATCGAGCACGGGGGCCGGATTGCCGATGGTGATCAGTTCGCTGCCGCCTTCTTCCTGCACGACCTGCAAAGCGCTCCAGGTGGCCCCGCCGTCGCTGCTGCGTTTGAGGACGATGTCGATGTTGCCGGCGTCGCCGGAGCCGTTGACTCGCCCCTCCGCGAACGCCAGCAACGTTCCATCCGCCGCCGCCACCACCGCGGGAATGCGGAAGGTGTGATACCCGCCCTCACCCTGTTGGAACACGGTGACCTGCTGCAAGGGACCGGCCCAGATGAACGGACTCCACAGCAATGGCGTCAGGATGACAAACAGGTGGATGGAGTAGACAAACGTTTTCATCTCGAGGTTGTCTCATCTCCGTTTGCTTCGTGACAACAACAGCCCCCCTATGCCTAGCGTCAACATTCTGGTCGTTGGTTCTGGAATGTTCAGGCCGACCTGCTGCAGCGCTTCGTCAAGGCTTGTATCGGTCAACGCGCCGTAACCCCAGTGATCGCCGAGCACCTGCAAGTCAGCCAGGTTGACTGCGCTATCGCCGGTGAAGTCGCCGACCACCCAACAGGCGTCGTTGGCTTGCCAGTGGTCGCCGAGGATTTGCAAATCCGCCAGGTTGACCAGCCCATCGCCGTTGGCGTCACCGGCGGCCAGCGTCGGCTGCACGAATTCGCTGCGGCTGAGCGCGCCCATCGAAATCCGCGCCAGGTCAATGTCGCCCAGGACGTTCAGCGGGAACGTGCCGGTGTTGAACGCGCCCAGCAGCAGGTCGCTGCTGTTGGCCAGGCTGCCGGTGAGGCTGAGCGTGGCGCTGTTGTCTAACTGGTAATCGACGTACAGGCGAATTTGACTGGCCGCGCGATCGAAGACGAGTGCGGCATGATGCCAGTCGCCGTCGCTGACGGTCTGGCTGCCGATAACGCCGTTGGTGGTGGTGCCGTCGGAGGCGCCGAAGCGCAGCTTTCCGCTCTCGACGCGCAGCCAGTAGTAGGGGCCGGAGGAGGCGTCCTTGGCGATCAAACCCCCCGCGCCGTTGGGGCCGAAGTCGATGTGAGAGCTGGTGCGGAAGACGGTTTCCAGAGTGAAACTGTCGGTTTCATTGAAGTCGCAGGCGTGGTAGGCGTTGTCCGCGAAGCGCACGACATCGTTGCCGTCAAAGTGCAACGCGATGTGACTGCTGTATCGTGGATCGCCTGCGACATAGGCTTGACTGGCGGCGAACGTGCCGTTGATGCCGTTGCCTTCCTGGTCCCTGGCGGTGTAGTCGCGGAAATCGATGTGCATGAGAGCGGGGCTGTCGAGCCAGGCGCTGTCGAAGCGTGCGAAGCTGATGCGGTTGTAGTAGGCGGTGGTGCCGTTCTCGTAAAGCAGTCCGCCCCCGCCCCCGGAAGTGGAAGAGAGCTTGACCATGTCGCTGTAGCCGGAAAGACCGCGATAGACCATTTTCCCGGTATTCCACGTGATGGTTTCGTCGAACGTGCTCTTGATCGTCATGCGGACACGGCTGACTTCGCTGGCAGGGTTGGCAAAGAGGATGCGGTTGCCGGCCTCGCCCTGATCGACCGCTGAGTATCGCAGCAACGAGGCTTGCACCACCGGGTCGATCAACTGGTACTCGACCTGGGCGGGATTGGGAAACGATAAGCCGCTGTCGCTGCTGTAGCCGAACAGCCGCGCCTTGGCCAGGCCGCCCTGGTTGCGGGCGTTGATGTAGATGCGGCCATCGACCAACTCCTCGACCTGCGATTCATTGGGATTGATGTCGCCGCTGCTGTTCTTGAGCGAGCCGCCGGCATACCAGGTGACGCCGCCGTCATCACTGTAGATCACGTGCGCTTCGCGGCCGTCGGGGTTGAGCGGTTGACCAGCCAGGCTATGTCGGCCGGAGACGACCAGCCGCCCGGCGTGAGGCCCGCGCAGCAGTTGAATGCCGTGCCCGGTGCCCAGGGCATAGCCGCTCCAGGTGGAAAGCTTGGCGGTGGCGGAGATATCCACGGGGCTGGACCAGGTGGCGCCGCTGTCGGTGCTGGTCATGTAGTGTGGCAACTGAATGGTGTGCTGGGCGTCGCTGAGCACCAGGGGCAGGATGATGTTGCCGGTGTTGCGATCGACCACGGGCGCCGCGGGGCCGGCCCCATCGGTGCCATTGTTGTAGAGGACCTGCAATGGTCCCCAGGTTTTGCCGCCGTCGAAGCTGCGCTTGAGGACCTGGTCGATGTTGCCGTAGTCGCTGGCGCTGTTGACCCGACCCTGAGCGAAGGCCAGTAATGTGCCGTCATTGGCCTGCACAATGGCGGGGATGCGGAAGGTGTGGTAGCCGCCCTCACCCTGCTGAAAGACGACTACCTGCTGCAGGGGTGACGCTTCGGCCGGCAGGACGCCGAGTGCAAGTGACAGTATCAGTGGTCCGGCCACCGACAAAAGGCGCAGCCGATATAACACACAGCTCGGCAAACTGATGTTCCGCCTTACACCCATCATCCCCCTCCGGGTCTCTGTTACTCGCGTATTCCATCACACCTGGTTCAAATCTCGAAACCGAGCCTCCTCGAAATGGGGTCTGACCCCGTTCTACAATCCTGACCCCGTTTCACAATCCGTTTGGATCACGGCAGCGTCCACTGCGTGCTGGTGCCATCACCATGTACGCTATGGTCAAAATTGTCGTAAAAAGGTGTATATGAGGCACTGACGTACTCGCGAGGAATAAGCTCAGTCATGGCGGCATGACCGTCAGCAAATAAAATGTTGTAACGATATTCACCCACACTCGTATGGGTGAACTGATAGGGTTGTGTGGGGGGGGTGGGGTTCGCCGCCAGGGCATCCAGCGAATACGTTTCCCACATGGCGATCATCCGGGAGTTCGAACGGATATCTTCTACCCGGCGTCCCGGACTGGGATGCGTTGACAGTGCCGCACCTGGAGGCACAGTCAGGTCGCACATCCCGTACCCGTCCGTATTATTGGTGCGATAGGATGTGCCAGCGCCCTTGTACATGGACTGATCCTCCAGAGCTCCATCACTGGGGCATCGAGCTGCGGGCACATCATCCGCATCGTCGTTGTAAGGTCCACCCACGTAGTAGTTCAAATATCGATGCGCAGCGCCCCAGTAGTAGCCTACGCTGCCTGTCGAAGCACTGCGCGTTCCAAGCCAGGTGTAGCTGGCGCGCCAGGAATAAGGAAATTCAGGTATGTGGAATGTGTTCTTAGGCGGATAATGGCTATTCCAATCCATCGTATAGGTCATCATGCCTGTTCCGATCTGTCTTTCATTGGCCAGGCACTGAGCCTGCCGCCCTCTTTCGCGTGCCTGCTTCAGGGCCGGCAGCAGAATCGAGATCAGCAGGGCGATGATGGAAATCACGACCAGCAGTTCAATCAGCGTGAATCCTTTGCGTCGCTTCACGGCGAGGTCTCCATACATTGGGGTGGGACGAACGTTCGATTCAAATCGCGAGGGACGCGGTCAGGCGTCCCCCGCTGTGTCGATGGAGGTCACGCGACACGGCGGCGGCCGAGCAAGGCCAGTCCGCCCAGTCCGAGCAACAACAGTGACGCCGGCTCAGGCAACGCGGCCTGATACTGATCCGCCACCTGCTGCGCGGTCAACACACTGGTCCAGATCGCCAGTTCGTCGGCACTGCCCTGGTAAAGCGAGGCGTTGTTGGTGCCTTTGCCGAACTGATGACGGTTGCTGGAAACGTAGTCCGTGCCATCGGTGAACACACCGACGACCGTCTCTCCGCCGGCCAGGCTGCCGCCGTCGATGTATATGACGGCCACACTATTGGCCTCATCCCAGGTGGCGGCCACATGGTGCCACTGGCCATCGTTGTAGGCGACCGACGAACGGACATCAGCCAGCACGGTGGCTTCACCGCTGAGATTGGTGATGCGCAGGCCGAACTTGCCGGTGGTGTCGATGAACGTGTACATCGCGCCTGTGGCGCCTTGATCGACTCGGTACAACGTGCCGTAGGTGGGGGCGGTGGGGTAGGTGCCGGTGGTGGTCTTGATCCAGTTGCTGACCGAGCCGAGGGTGCTGCTCATCTCACCCTTGGGGTTGGTCAGGTTGGCCACGAAATCACCGGAGTTCACCGCGGGGAAGGTGAACCACGAGTTGCCGCTCTCGAACCCGCCGAACCCTCCGGCCGGAGTCAGCGCAGGAGCGCTGGTCTGGCCGACCAACATGGTGGCGGCAGTGGTGCCGGAGTTGACCGCGGTGCCGCTGTTGTCGATCTGCTCAGTGATGGCGCCGGTGGCCGTTTCATTGAAGCGCCAGTAGAACAGCGGGTTCTGGCTGGTCACTTCAGTGACGTAACTGGCCAGAGCCGGTCCTGCCCCGAAGACGAGCAAACCGCCCGCCAGCAGGGCCATCTTCAGTTGTCTTACTCCTCTGCTTTTCATTCTCTCGTTCTCCTTTCATGTTGAAGAAACCATAGAAACACAAGGGAAATTCAAACCCCCGGACAGGCCGCTCACTTCCTGCGGTAGATCGCCAGCAGGCCGCCGACACCCAGCATCAGCATGGTGGCCGGCTCGGGGATGGACACTTGAGCCAGCGCTTCGTCGAACGCCGTATCCGGGCCGACGCCGAAGCCCCAGTTGTCGCCGAGGATCTGCAGATCAGCCAGATTCACGATGCCGTCGCCCGTGAAGTCAGCCTCAGCCCAGGTGGCGGTGTTGGACTGCCAGTTGTCGCCGAGGATTTGCAGGTCGGACAAGTTGACCAGCCCGTCGCCGTTGGCGTCGCCGGGGTGCAGGACGGTGCCGAAGGCCGACAGGTACTGGTTCTCAATGGCGGTGGCGTCGAGCGTGGTGTTCCAGATGGCGAATTCGTCGATGTAGCCCTGGAACTCGGTGGCGTTGGTGGCCTGCTTGCCGAAGCGGCTGCGGACACTGAAATCCTTGGTGATGGTGGCATCCCATGCTGTATACGTGTTGATCAGGGTCTCGCCGCCCTGTGCAGCGCCGCCATCGATATAGACGGCGATGCCTCCGTCACCGGACGTGACGTCTCGATACCAGGTCGCGGCGACATGATGCCACTGGTTGTCAGTGTAAGTGCTGGTGGAAGTGACCGCGGTGATCGTCGTCGTGCCATGGACGATATCCATGTAGATCTTGCCGTTGTTCGCATCCGGCGTGTAGTACATCTTCAGGTCCATGTTGCCGCTGGCGCCGTCGTCGCCGGCCCACAGTGTTCCGTACACGCCGCCACCCCAGTTCCAGGCGGTGTCCGTCCGGAACCACATGGACGAGGAGCCGGCGGTGTAGTCCAATGCCGCCCTCGGGTTGGTCAGCGTTGTGACCACGGAACCCGCGACCGCCACGCCACCGACGCCGGTGGGGAAATAGACCCACGAGTTACCCGACTCGAATCCATCGAACCCGCCGGCTGGCGTCAGAGCATTGCCGGAGGTCTCGCCGAAAACCAGATCAATGCCCGGGTTGGCGCTGTTGACGGCGGAGATGGAAGCGGTGTTATCGACCAGCGCCGGCAGCGGAGCGCCGGGATTGGTCGCCTCATTCATGCGGAAGTACAGGATCGGATTCTGACTGCTGACATAATTCGCGTAATCCGCCATGACCTGCCCCGCCATGCCGACCGCCAGCAGCCCGACTGCCAATGTCCCCATCTTCCATCTGAAACGTTGTACGAACCTCATCATGTTCTCCTTTCATAGAAATGATTCGTCCTCGAACGGGTAACCTCCATACGACACATGTCGCTGGTTTAAGACTTGGGCTGAGGCATGATCAATTCGACCGGATAGTGCTCGTGCCGCGGTGTGGGCCGGGCTGAGGCCTGTTCCAGCAGCAGAATACCGATCTGGCGGCCGATGTCCTGCGGACTCACTTTGGGATAGAGATAAGGAAACGCCGGCGGTGACTTGGTGGTCTTGTAGTATGAGCCGATGAGAATCTGCGGCCGGCGATCCTCGGGCAGATTCAGCGAGTCCACCACCCGGGTGGCGCCTTCGACCATGATCGGCGTGTGGCAGTACATGCCGCAGCGATCCTTGAAGACGGAGTCGGCCAGTCGTTGCACCTCGCGCTCCACAGCCAATTCATCCGAGGGCAGGAAGCGATAAATCACCGCGTCACCCGGAATGCCCAGTCGGCGGATTTCGCTGCGCAGGGCGTCGAAGAACAGATGGTCGCCGGGAAACACATGATCGCGCATCAGCAGCAGCAGACTCTTGCAACCGGCTGAGGCGAAGTGGTTGGCGGCCAGGAGGGCGTCCTGCTGGTGATCGCGGTCGATGGAGCTGACATTTTCCACGGATGGACAGGTTGTGCCGTGCACCACCGCCGGCAGGCCGCTGCGTCCTACCGCCCGCTGCGTTTCGATCGAAGCCCGTACGACCACGAAACCTTCGCGACGCTGTGACTTGAGCGCGGCGTGAATCGTGCTGCTGACGTATTCCGTTTCGTCGGACAGCGGCATGAAGTTGAACTGAATGTCCGTCTTGGGCATCACGCCCTGAAGACCGACGACCACGCCGTCAGCCAGCAGACCTTCCTTCTTCAGATAGCTTTCGTTAACCAGCAGGTGCACCACGTCCAGTTGCGAATCGGGCAGCGACTGGTGGTAAGAGAGGGTGACGAGACTGCCCAGGCGTTGGCGTCGTTTGACGATGCGACGTTGGGCCAGTAATTGCAGGGCACTGTTGGCCGCCCGGGTGCTGACGCCGAAGTGCTTGGCTGCTTCGCCGGCGCTCAGATAAGGATCGCCGCTGCGCAGCCCGCGATGGCGGATGTCCGCTTCGATCAGGTCCGCCAGACTTTTGACGTTCATGGAGGCGGTCTGTGACATCGCCATTCATCGTACCAAAATAATTTTTCAGATCAAGAAAATTATTCATGGGGGACATGTTAAAACTGATTGTTTATTAAATTCTGATATTTAATAAGTTATGAGAATATATTTTGAATATCTTTTATTCGGGAAATATTGTGAGATTAAATGCGGTGTTTGGGAGCTTTGTCCGGTGAGACGGTTTGGAAACCTGCATTCGCACCCGGGTTTGCTGCGACCCAACGCGCCGCAGGCCTGCGGTGCGTTGCACTGCAGCCCAATAGTGGCAGACGATGATTGACGCCGGTTGCTCTATCAGGTCAACATCGGACGGGGCTTGCCCAACGGCAGCAGGTAGCTGACCGCGACACCGGCCACGATCTGGCAGGTCAGGCTCAACGGCATGGCCCAGAAGAAATCGATCGGCGGCGTGTCGCCGAAAGTCTCACGCACCCATTCGAAACGGCCGAGCGTCGCGCTCCAGTAGTTGATGCCGACCACCACGACCACGCCGACCACCGCACCGACGTAAGTTGAGAACGCGGTTGCCCGGCGAACGAACAGAGCCATGAAGAACAATCCGAACAGCGGGGCAGTCAGAAGGTTGACCAGCTTGTAAGCCAGTTCCAGCAGGTTGCCTTGGACGAACGCCACGCTGCCGCTGAGCAGGATCACCAGCACGCCGATGGCTACGGAGATGATTCTGTCGCGCCAGACCGCGTGCAGCTTGTTGCCTGCCGCACCACCGGGTCGGTAGCGATCGATCAGGTCGGCGCTGATCACGGCACAGGCTGAGTTGATGCCGGAGGAGAGACTGCTCATGGCCGCCGCCAGTAGGCCGGCGATGACCAGTCCACTGAAGCCGGAGGGCAGTCCCGAGACGATGTAGCTGGGAAACAGTTTGTCGCAGGCGCTTTGCAGGGTTTCGCCGGCCGGCAGGCGCGAGGGATCGCTCTTGAAGTAGCTGAACAGGGCCAGTCCCAGTCCCGCCAGCAGCAGGTAGATCAGCACGCCCAGGATTTTCGCGACAGCCAGCATCCAGCGGGCGGAATTGATGTTGCGGGTGGCCATGTAGCGCTGGATGGCGACCTGGTCGGAGCCGAAGGTGCAGATGCTCCAGAGCATGGCAGCGAAGAAAGCGCCCAGCACACTGCGTTTGCCGCTGGGATCATAGACCCAGTGCAGTTCGCCCCAACTGGGGTCCCACTGGTGCGGCCACCACGCGCCCACGCCGCCCACCGCGATGGTCACCAGCGTCAATACCGCAATCGCACCCGCCAGCAGGATGAGCGTCTGCAATGCATCGGTCACCACCACCGCCCGCAATCCGCCCATGGACGTGTAGATGATGGTGATGATCATCAGCACCGCGCAGACCCAGGGCGTGTCGGCGGCGTCCAGACCGGTCAGCGGGATCAGCACGATCTGCACCGTGGCATAGACGATCACCGCCATCCACAGGATGCGCAGCGACAGAAAAAACAGCACGCCTAGCAGGCGCACCGACAGTCCCAGCCGCGTCTCCAGCAGTTCATAGCCGCTGGCAGCCTTGAGGCGCATGAAGGTGGGGATGAACAGCCAGCCCACCACCACGAAGATGATCGGAGCCGCCAGAACGCTGGCCAGGAACACCGGGCCCTTGAGCACCATTTCCCCCGGCAGAAACAAATAGGTGATGGTGCTGAACAGCGAGGCGAACATGGACATGCCCACCGCCCAGGGCTTCATATTGCGCCCGCCCAGCAGGTAGTCGTCGCTATCGTGCATCGACCGGCTGTAGTACCAGCCGACGGCCAGCATGACCACGGCATAAAGAACAATGACCAGCCAGTCCAGGCTCGTCAGCAGTGGGGCGTTGGCCAGTAGCGCAACCGGTGACATGAAGCCTCGCGATCGGGCGGCCCGTGGTGGATTCAAGCAGCCAAACGTGTCGGAAGCCGGCCCGAGATTCACCGACACCAGCCGCGCTCATCTTCCCCCGGGTTCCCCAATGAGACGCGCGGGCACAGCATAACAACCGATGTCGCACTTGTCTCGATACATTTTTCCGGCCTCAGCCGGCAGGGCGATGCTATGATGAACACGTTCATGCGCAAACGGACGTTATCTCTGCTGCAACGGTGCCGGCGAGGGGCGGCGACGCAATGACCAAGAGTAAAGCCGCCGTGCCCCGCATCCTGGAGAAGGGCGCCAGCGGCAGCTATGCAAACGTTGGCGCCAATATGCGTTACCTCAACCGTTACATGTACAACCGCGTTCTCGACTTCGACCAGGAAGTTTTGTACGCTCGATGTCCTTCCGACGTCGGCACCAGTTGGTCCAGCATGAAGCCATACTTTGAGCACGCTGGTTCATCCTATGGTCACAATGCTCACCGGGGTTACCACAGTCTGGTCCGTTATCAACAGTCAGCTGTCGTTGACGGCAAAACATTCAGCATCCCGATCCGCAATACCGAGGTGCTTGATCCCAGCATGCTGGTGATGGGTGCCGAGCAAGGCGCGCAGAACTATGCCTGGGGTGAGTTTTTCCCCCAGACATTGAGCTTCCACAGTCCCGAGCCGCGCTTCAGTGTGATGTTCGTCGATTCGCATGCTGCCTTCATCGAAGTGCCCAAGCCGGAAGCTCCCAGTCAGAAGCACACGAGCGGGCCCGGTTGGACCTGGGACGAAGTGGGTCGCACATTCTGATGCCCGCGGCGATGCTGGGCGCAGCGGGGTGAAGTTGGTTATCATCCATCGGCACACACACGGGGCTGGTCCTGTGCGCCAGGGTTCAATCGCCGCCTTGCTGGGGCAGGAGGCTTGTCATGATCGGCTTGGGGACTCGGGGCATCATGCTGTCGGTTCTGTTTTGTCTGTCGGCCGGCTGGGCTGTGGCCGAGCCTGTGTCATCGGCGCAGATGACGCTAGAGCAACTGCGCGACGCCCGCATGCAGGCTCGCTTTCGCACGCGGCGGATCATTGTCAACAACGACGGCAACGACAAGATCAACGAGCCGCCCTACACCGTACAGCGCTTCCTCGACTCGCGCATCGCCGGCCTGGCGGACACGCAGGTCGATAGCCTGTTCTACTGCACCGGCATACCCATGCTCTACACCCATCGCAGCGCCATCGCCGAACGCATGGGCGTCGGCAAACACTCGGATAATCCCAGCAAGGAATGGGTGGGGCCTCTGGATGAACTGGGCACCGATTCGTTGCGGATCGCGGTTGAATGGGCCAAGGCCAACGATCGTGAGATCTTCTGGTCCATGCGCATGAACGATCGCCACGATTCAGGCTCGCGCTGGCAACACCTGATCACCGATTTCAAACGCAGCCACCCCGAGTTGATCATGGGCACCGAAGCCGACGGCCTGCCCGAATCATTTGAACGCGGCTACAAAAGCTGGACGCTGCTGCGCTACGATCGGCCCGAGGTGCGCGACCTGATCTTCCGCCTGATCCAGGAAGTCTGCAACAACTACGACATCGACGGCGTTGAACTGGATTTCTGGCGTCACCCCGCGTACTTCGTCGAGCCTTTACAGGGCAAGCCCGTGCCGCAGGAGAAGATGGATCAGATGACCGAACTGTGGCGGCGCGTGCGGCACATGACGGAAGAAGTGGGGCTCAAACGCGGGCGGCCGATCCTGATCGGCATCAAGATTCCCGACTCCATGGATTACTGCCGGGCCATGGGGCTGGACGTCGAGCGCTGGTTAGCGGAGGACCTGGTTGACCTGGTGGTGGGGGCGGACTACTTCAAGCTTGAGCCGTGGGAGAACCTGGCGGCGACGGGCCGCAAGTACCACGTGCCGGTGTATGCCTGCTTTGAGATCCGTCGCATCCAGAGCGGTCAGGCTTCCGAGCACAACGAAGCCGACACGCGCATCTGGCGCGGCGAGGCGCTCAATGCCTGGAAGGCTGGCGTCAACGGTATCTATCTGATGAACCGCTTCAATGCTCACGACCCGATGCTCAACGAGCTGGGCGATCCCGCCATTCTCGAAGGACTCGACCGGATCGATCAGACCGCCTACTACAACCCCGAAGTTTGGTCCCAGCCCGACGGCTGGGTGCCCGACGGCATGAAATATCTCAAGCAGCCGCCGGCCGACACTGCAGCCGCACCGCATTGAAGGGCGATGGCATGAAATCTACGAACATGAATCGTCGAACGTTCATCAAGTGCGTGGGCCTCGGCATGGCCGGCTCCACGCTGGCGAGTTGGCCAGCCGCAACACAGGCACAAAGCAGCAACCCCGATGCGAGCGGCAAGCGTCTGCCCAATGTCCTGTGGATCTGTCCTGATCAGCAGCGCTGGGACACCATCGCCGCCCTGGGCAATCCTTACGTCCACACGCCCAACCTCGATCGCCTGGTGCGCATGGGCACGAGCTTCACCATGGCCCATTGCGTCGCGCCCGTGTGTACGCCCAGCCGGGCCAACTTCATGACCGGCATGTATCCGTCCGCCATCGCCGGCTGCAAGAACGGCGCGGCTTACTGGCCGGACAAAGCGCCCCTGGTTTCCAAACTACTCAAGGATGTCGGCTACACCTGCGCTCTGGCGGGCAAACTGCACCTGTCCTCAGCCTATGGCGAGACGCAGGAAAAGCGCCCGCCCGATGATGGCTACGCCGAGTTCCACTTCAGCACCAGCCCCTACCAGGGCGGCCCCGCCAACGATTACCTGCAATGGCTCACGACCAAGGGCTACACCTATGACCAGTTCAAACAACTGTCCTGGTCGCAACAGGGGCCCCTGCATCAGACTACCTGGTGTTGCGATCGTGCCATCGACTTTTTCACCCGCCAGCGTAACGGGCCCTGGATGATCAACATCAACATGTTTCATCCGCATTCGCCGTATCACATTCCCAAGGGAACGCTGGATACCGCGGATCACGATCTGAGCAAGCTGCCCCAGCCGCGATTTCGTGATGCTGACCTGATCGACAAGGCCCATTGGCATTTCAAGCCCAAAGCCTTCACGCCCGAGCAGGTTCAGAAAATGCAGACCGAATACTACGCCACCATCGAGTTGGTGGATCAGAACGTCGGCCGCATGCTCGATGCCCTCGAACGCACCGGGCAACTCGAAAACACCATCATCATCTTCACCTCCGATCACGGCGAAATGCTGTGCGATCACGGTCTCAACGGCAAGGGCATTTTCTACGAAGGCTCCGTGCGCGTGCCCCTGATCATCACCGGCCCCGGCATCAAGGCTGATCAGCAACTCGATTCGCTGGTAGAGCTGACCGACCTGGCGCCGACCCTGATGGAACTGGCAGGTGAGCCCATTCCCCCCGCCATGCAGGGCGTCAGCCTCGTGCCCGCACTCACCGGCCAAACCGCTCATATGCGCAACTTCATCCACGGCCAGTTCTATGCCGGCACCGGACCCGCGCCCGGCTCCGAAGATTGGACCGAGTCATTCCATACCATGTACCGCGACCAGCGCTACAAGCACGTGGTCTATCACGGCTACCCCGGCGGCGAACTGTTCGACATGCAGCAGGACCCTGACGAATACACCAACCTCTGGGACGACCCCGATCATCGCCAACTGCGCGACGAACTGTTGCTCAAGAACTTCAACGCATCCGCTCGCGCCAACTATCCGGTCATGCCCGTCATGCAGAACAGCGACTCCGCCCGCGACAAACTCAAGCTCGCCCCCGGTGCGACCTTCATCAACCAGCCGTCCGCCCAAGACATCGCCCAGTGGGTCAGCATCTACGACGACGGGGCCGGCCATCGCATCGAGGTCGATCACAGCGACGCTGCCATCAAGCTCTACGACGCCTCCGGCCGCGACGTCTGGCCCACCGCGGATGCGGACTTGAAGTATGCCATGCTGCGCACCTGCTTCGACGCCTTCGTCTTCTCGATCGATCCCGGCCCGGAAAGGACCGGCCGCTACTGAACTGCCCTGCCCGCGCCGTGCTGCGTTGATCCGGCGGTGACGCTACAATGCGCAGCAACTCGCGCGGGCGTAACTCAATGGTAGAGTGTCAGCCTTCCAAGCTGAATGTTGCGGGTTCAAGTCCCGTCGCCCGCTTTTGATCATCTGCTCGTTGCGGGTTGCCATCCATTTCCATTATCTGATGCGTGTCGCGGCGTTGCTGTGACGGGGCGCGGCATGGTCGTATAATCGTCATATCGAGGCCCAGCGGCGGCGTTGGGTGCAGGCCACATTTTCTATTTGGATTCACCATGCAACCGCGACATGGCAGGACATTATGGGCGCTGATGACTGTTTTTCTCGCCGCGGTCGTGCTGCATGCGGAGATCTTGATGCCCGGCACGCAGCCGCTGGAGGGCGATATCAACTTCGGTAAAGTTGACCAGTGCATCATGTGCCACGGCAATACGAGCAATGGGGCGGCTGATCCGGTTTTTTCCTGGCAGGCAGGCATGATGGCGCAGGCTGCCCGCGACCCGGTGTTCCGCGCCGCGCTGGCGATCGCCAATCAGGATGTGCCTGATGTCGGAGAGTTCTGTATTCGCTGTCACTCGCCCGGCGGCTGGCTGGCGGATCGTTCCAAGGTGGCTGATGCTTCGGCGCTGACGCGCGAAGATCTGCACGGCGTCAGTTGCGAGCCCTGTCACCACCTGGTCGATCCGCTCTCCGATGAAGCCAAGACATTGGCGGCGGCGATACCGCCCGGCTATGGCAACGGCATGATGGTCGCTGACCCGGCCAATGTCGTGCGCGGTCCGTACGAAGAAAGCCCCGGCGCCAGGCCCCATGGCGTCAAACGCAGCGATTATCTCGCTTCCAGCCAACTGTGCGCCACCTGCCATGATGTCTCCAATCCCCTGCAGGCTGAGGACGTGATGACGCAGCCGCCGTATGCTTACGGCCCGATCGAGCGGACCTACAGCGAATGGGCGCTGAGTGATTTCGCTCAGATGGGCGCCGAGGGCACGTGCCAGTCATGCCATTACCCGCAGGTTGCCGGGGGCGGCCAGCCGTCACGGTTCAGCGATGTTCGCCGGGACTATTTCGTGCAGCACGGGCCGGTGGGCGGCTCGACCTGGGTGCAGGATGTGACTTATGAACTGTGGGATGGCCGCGACATGTCCCGCCAGGCGCTGGAGGCTGGTAAAGAGCGTGCCCGCGCTTTGTTGCGCGCGGCTGCCACGCTCACACTGGCGCAGGTGGACGCGAACACCCTGCGCCTGCGAGTGACAAATCTCACCGGGCACAAGCTGCCGACCGGATACCCTGAAGGCAGGCGCATGTGGGTGCACGCGGTTTTCCAGGACGCGCAGGGCCGGGTGATCGAAGAGCGCGGCCGCTACGCCAAGACATCGGACACCCTGTGGGGAAAGTCCGTGGAGGCGCCGACGCTGCTGGACCCCGAGTTGACGCGGGTCTATGAATGCGTGCCCGGCATCAGCGCCGAGCAGGCGAAGAAGCATGACGTTGCAGAAGGCCCCTCATTGCACTTCGTGCTCAACGACATCATGGTGAAAGACAATCGCATCCCCCCGAAGGGCTTTACGCTGGCTGCGTTTACGCAGCGCCGTTGTGAGCCGATCGGGGCAGACTATGAGGACGGGCAACATTGGGACTAGATGGATCTGACACTGCCGCCGGGCGCGACTTCGGTGCGTGTGCAGTTGATGTATCAGTCGGTCTCCTGGGAATACATCAAGTTCCTGGCCGAAGAAAACCGCAGCGACGACTGGGGCAAACGTCTGTACGAAGCCTGGACACGCACGGAGCAATGCCCCCCGACCGTGATGGCCGAAGCGGATCTGGCTGTCGCTGCCGGTGAATGATCGCGCAGATGAGCATGCTCCGTTGCAACCAGGACCAATCCAACTAACCAAACTACCTAAAGCGTTCCGCCGAGTCCGGCAGCGTTGCGTTTTGCAGGGATATAGGCGAAATGAAGAACCATCATGCTTAAATCTTAGAGTCATTTATTTGTTTTCATTTGGCGCCTCGGCGTATCAATTCGATGATTTATTGGACCTTGCAATGGAACTAAACGCTCCCAGGTCGCGTGTGATTACTCCCCCCGCGCCGCAGTCGGGGGCGTTTCCCTTCTCAGGGTGGTATCTCCATGCCGTGCCCAGCGACATCTCCGATGCAAGCCACGCCGTCCTGCGCGAAGTCGAAGCGCGAGGTTATCGCATCGGCATTGGTTACGATCAAACGCGCGGCCGATGGATCGCCGCAGCCAAGCACGACCGCGATGGCCAGGTGCATCGCGTCTCTGCTGAGTCAGAGTCGGCATTGGTCGCGGCCCTAGCGGAGTCAGTGGGCATCAACCTGCCGGACGGATAATCATACTGGCCGTCTCGGGACAAGGGGTGGCCGCTCTTTCCTTGTCACGCTCGATGGAACGGCACACGCGCAATCCCCCGGACACGGTCTACCGGATTCGGTCAGCGGGGAGTTTTGTTGTGGGTACAGCGGCAAATGTTAGTGAAATGATCAATTCTCGGGGCCATTCATTTGTCTCCCCGCCGTTTGTATCGGACGCTTTGAGCAGCCAGGTCTGATGTAACGCCTCCGAGCCGTGTGTAAGTACCCTCTACCGCGGCCGGGGGCGTTATGTGTTGAATAACGTCCTCAATGGGTTCGTCCTCATCTGCCCTTGAAAATGACTCTTGCCGTTATCGTAATGTGGGTAAGTGGCCAGGCAGCTTTCGATTGCAAAAGTGATCCTCTGCGGTAAACTCACGATCGATCACTGCTTGCAACTGATGCGGTAAGGTGTACAAAGATCGCTTGCGGGCTGAATGTTGCCCGCTTTCGTCACATCCATCGCCGACCCGGCCCATGATCGACACCCATTGCCATCTGACCTACCCCGGCCTGATCGAACGCGCCCCGGAAGTAATTGCCGCGGCCCAGGCGGCAGGCGTGCAACGCATGATCAGCGTGGGCACTTCGCCGGATGATGCCCGCAAGGCGCTGGAACTGGCTAAGCGTTACGACTGCGTGCGCGTCGCGGCCGGCCTGCATCCACACCATGCCCCCGCCCCCGGATGTGATTCAATGCTGACGGAGTTGCGGGAATTGCTCGCTCATCCCAAAGTCGTGGCCCTGGGTGAGATGGGCCTCGACTGGCACTACCCCGATCCGCCGCGCGATCAGCAGCGTGCAGCCTTCGCGGCCCAGTTGGCGCTGATGCACGATGGGTGGTCAGGGCCGGGTGTGATTCACAACCGTGAGGCGACCGACGATACGCTGGCGATGATCCGCGAAGCAGGCACCCCTGGGGAACGCTTCGTGTTCCACTGTTTCACGGGCACCCGTGATGAGTTGGACGCCATCCTCGACCTCGGCGCCATGGTCAGCTTCACCGGCATCGTCACCTTCAAAAACGCCGCCGACCTGGCCGAGGCCAGCGATCGCGTGCCGCTGGATCGTTTGATGATCGAGACGGATTCACCGTACCTGACGCCGATTCCGCATCGCAAGGTGAAGATCAACGAGCCGCGCTACGTGGTGCACGTGGCGGAGTTTCTGGCAGCCCGGCGCAACATGTCGGTGCAGGATTTCACCGCGGCGGTGGACGCCAATGCAGTAAGATTCTTCGGTCTCTAGCGTGTAAGCGTTTTCGCAAACCACAGGAGATCGCCTTGTCGCGCCGCCTCTGGTACTTCACGTTTGCAGGCATCGCGGCCATTGCCACGGGATTATCGGCATGGAAGATGAGTAGGCACCTGATGAATTTTGCGAACGCTGAAGACCTCGGTGGTCTGCAGGACTTGTGGGTCAGCGCGGTGTAGGGCGCGTGCACACTGGCCGGCGGGATTGTAGTGTTGGTGCTGTTGGGTGGCGGCATCGCGGCGCGGAAAAAGCGTACGGATGCAAAGTGAATGTGAAGGGTTGCTGTTGCGGGCTTTACGCGGCCTTCAACCCGCGCTCCTGCAGGTAGTCCTCGAGGCGGCGGCGATCGACGTCGGTCTGGAAGCTGGTGAACACCATGCCCATGCGGCAGGGGCCGGCCCCTTCGTCGTCGTCGTGCATGCGGATCACTTTGCCCTCAGCCCGGAAGGTCACGTGCTGCTGGCCGGGCAGCATGGCTCGCACGTCGATCTCTTCGCCGGGTTCGAGGGATTTGTCCAGTTCGAAGCGCATGCCTGAGCCGGAGATGTCGTAGATGTACCCGGTCCAGCAATAGCGTTGGGTGCCCCTGCGCCGGACGCGCAACAGCGTGTACATGGCGGGGATTTTCAGGCGGGGTCGAACACGGGTTTCCTGCGACGGGTCTGCGGGCTGGAACTGGAGCATGAATCGGCCTCCTGCGTACCCTATCGACTGATTGGGGCTGCTGATTAATCGTCACGGTCGGTAAAATCGCGCCACGTTGTTCCAGAACGGACCCTCATTGGGCCGATAAACCCGGCATGAGCAGGGCCAAATCCGGTACGGACGTTGTATTGCCATCACGCGGACAGCGCTATCTGCTGGTCGGCACCAAGCCGACGCTGGAGCAAATGCGCAGCGTGCTGAACAGCGTCCAGCCGGGCTTGCGCATCGTGGGTGAACTGTTGCCCGATGTCTGCAAGGATCCGGTCGCCGCCCCCGGAATCGTCCGCCGCCACAAGGCGGACTGCGTGTTGATCAGTCTGCCCATGGTGATGCAGAGGCGGATCGGCGACCTGATTGGAGTTCTGGATCGGGCGGGCGTCGCCTGGCGCTTCATGCCCACGCTGGCTGACCAGTTGGCCGGCCGCACACCGCCCTTGACTGCGCACGCTCAGGCCGGGTCGCTCGACCCCGCCGCCCTGATCGAGCGCGAGCCGCGGCCGCTGGATGAGCAGGCCATTCGCAAATGCCTGGAAGACCGCGTGGTGCTGATCACCGGGGCCGGCGGCTCCATCGGGTCGGAGATGGCCCGCATCGTCTGCCGCTTCAACCCCCGGAAGTTGGTGTTGGTGGAGCGTTCTGAGAACGCGCTGTTTGAGATCAGCCGCCAGCTCGATCGACTCGAGCCGAAGGTGCAGCGCGTGGCGGAATTGCACGACGTGACGCAGCCGGCCGCGACGTTGGCGATGGTTCGCCGACATCGTCCGCACGTGGTCTTTCATGCCGCAGCCCACAAGCACGTGCCCATGATGGAGGACCATCCCGCCCAGGCGGTGGAGAACAACTTCCTTGGCACGCGCAGCATCGCCGACGCTCTGGACGCCATCAGCCGCGAAGACACCCCCGCCCCCGGAAGCGAAAACTCGAAACTCGAAACTCGAAACTCGAAACTTCATTCCGGGGGCGGGACCACTTCCGAGGGCCGCCGCTTTGTCATGGTTTCCACGGACAAGGCGGTCAATCCCACGTCCGTCATGGGCGCCACCAAGCGCCTGGCGGAGCTTTACATTCAGCATCTGAACCGCAACAGCAACGCGATCTTCTGCATGGTGCGCTTCGGCAACGTGCTGGGCTCAGCCTGCTCCGTGCTGCCGATCTGGACCGATCAGTTGCACAACGGTGGGCCGATCACGGTGACGCATCCGGAGATGACACGCTACTTCATGACCATTCCCGAAGCGGCCGGCCTCGTGCTGCAGGCAGCCACCTTCAGCCGCGGCGGCGAGGTTTTCCTGCTGGATATGGGCAAACCCGTGCGCATCCTCGACCTGGCCCAGCGCTTCCTGCGCAGTCACGGCCTCGAACCAGAGCGCGACGTCGCCATCCAGATCACCGGCATTCGGCCCGGCGAAAAGCTCTACGAAGAACTGGCCTACAGCGGCGAAGACATGCTGCCGACGCCGCACGAATCGATCCGCATCTGGCGCACCACGCCGCCCGACCCGGCTGTGCTGCAGCAGACCATTCACACTTTCGCGCACCTGCGCGATGCACCAACCTCTGTCAGCGGCGGTGAATTGGGGCATCCCTGGCGCAACGCATCGCGCGAAGCAATCGTGCTCGCCCTGCGTTCGGCCGTGCCCGAGATGGTCCGCGCCGCCGCGGGTTGAAAAGCCGCGCTAAAAATTTTAGCAGTGCTTTTTGTTGTTTTAGCGCAGCGTATTGCAGTTCAAAACAGCGAAGACGCCGCGCGATACCAGCGCATTTTGTTACACTGGCCGCACGTTAAACATGGCCGCGTGCTGTTGCACCACGCGGTATTGTGACAGCGTTGACACAGCCTGTTGAACAGACTGAAACCGTTCTTCACCCAGAGATGTCACGATGAATCAATCTCAACGCACTCGCCGTTTCCTAACTCATGTCAGCCTCGGGATCTCCGCCACGGCGGTGCTGCCCGGATTCGCCCATGCTGCCGAGCAGAAAGTTGAACGCCCCAACGTGATCATCATCCTCGCGGATGATCTGGGTTACGGCGATGTGGGCTGCTACAACGACGAGTCGCTGATCCCCACGCCGAATCTGGATCAACTGGCTAGGCAAGGCATCTGTCTGACTGACGCCCACACGCCCGCGGCTGTGTGTTCGCCGACGCGCTATGGTCTGCTGACCGGCCGCTATGCCTGGCGCAGCAGTCTCAAATACATGGTGCTCTGGCCCTGGGAAAGTCCGCTGATCGAAGAGGGTCGCCTGACGCTGGCGTCCATGCTCGGACAGCAGGGCTACCACACCGCCTGCTTCGGCAAGTGGCACCTGGGCTGGACGTGGCGCAACACGCAAGGCGAAGTTGTCGATGGCGGCGTGCCTACCGGCGCAACACACAAGGATCAGTGGTTGTCCACAGGAGCCCAGGTTGATTTCACCCAACAGCTCGGTGGCGGACCCCTGGGCGCGGGATTTGAGGACTACTTCGGCGACGATGTGCCCAACTTCCCGCCCTACGCATTCATCGAAAATGACAGGTGCATCAACATGCCCAGTCTGCCGCAGAAAGATGCGCGGCTGCACGGCCTCGATGGTCCCATGACGCCCGGCTGGGATCAGACCGCGGTCCAGCCGTTGACCGCACAGCGCGCCCTGCGCTATCTTGAAGAGCGGGCCGCCACGCCGGATCAGCCGTTTTTCCTTTATCTGTCTTTGACCATCCCTCACTCTCCGATCGCACCCTCGGCTCATTACCTGGGCAAATCGCAGGCCGGGCGCTATGGCGACCTGGTGAACGAAGTGGACTGGATCGTCGGCGAAGTCTCCCGCGCCCTCGATCGCCTGGGTCTGGCGGAAAACACGCTGCTGATCTTCACTTCCGACAATGGCTCGACCGCCAAGGATGGGGAAACTGATGATCTGAACGGCAAACCGATGTCGGTCAGGGCTCGCTTCGGCCACGATTCCAATCGCCCTTGGCGCGGCCGCAAGGGCGACATCTATGAAGGCGGCCACCGCGTCCCCTTCATCGCACGCTGGCCCGGACACATCAACCCGGAAACCACCAGCGACGAAACCATCTGCCTCACCGACATGATGGCGACCTTCGCCGCGATCACCGGCTACGAACTGCCGCACGAGGCCGGCGAAGACAGCTACAACATTCTGCCCGCACTGCTCGGTGAGACTCACGAAGGAACGCTGCGCCAGGCCACCGTGCACCACTCCGGCAACGGCGTCTTCGCCATCCGGCAGGGCAATTGGAAACTGATCCTCGGCCGCGGCGCCGACATGGACTACGGCACCACCCTCGCCCCCGGTGAGCCCGGCCAACTCTACGACATGCAGTCCGATCCCGGCGAACAGTACAACCAGTACGAGCAGCGCCCGGAACTCGTCAAGCAATTGTCCGACCTGCTGGACCAGTACAAACAGACCGGCCGCAGCCGGCCCTGATCACTGCCATATTCAGGTCGCCACAGATTCACGCAGATTCATTGCTGTGCGTTTTTCTCCGCGCTCCACATGCTCCGCGAGAACCAATGTCAGATGTCTCGCGGAGGTCGCGGCGAGCGCGGAGAGGATGGCGGGTGTGGTGGGGATTACAATGGGGGCATGATGCGGATGCGAGCCAATTGGGTGGGCCTGGTTTTTGCTGCATTGCTCGGTTTGCCAGGATGTGGGAATTCCGGGGGCGGGGGTGGGGCGGTGATGACGGTCACGTTGTCGTCGAGTGGGGACGAGGCGGTGACGCAGCGGGTGGCAGTCGATGGCGAGGCGCAGGATGCGCGGGATGCGGTCAAGGATCTGTTTTCGCAGGTGTTCGGCCGCTCCGATCACAAGGGCGAGGGGGAGTTCGCCAGGATCGAGATGGATTTCGAGGATGCGTCCAGTGGCGCGAAGATGCACCGGGCGTATGCGATGTCGGCCGGCACCATGGGTTATTCGCTGCGAGACATTTCCGGGGGCGGCGGTGGCGGTGAGATCGGGCCGACGCCGCAGTTCAATCAGTTGCGTCAGATCGCGGGCAACCTCGCTGCCGAGGCGCTGGAGCAGGCGCAGGCGATGTCTCCCGTAAGTCGTTCGCAGTGAGAAAATACAGCGTTTTTCAGTATGAGCGTGGGGTGATCGGAGGGTTCATGAGCACTTACATCGTCACGGGTGCGTTCGGGTTTTCCGGCAGGTACATCACGCAGCGGTTGCTCGATGAGGGCCACACGGTGCGCACGTTGACCAATTCGGTCAAACGGACGAATCCATTTGGCGATCGCGTGGCGGTGCATCCGTTGAGCTTCGATGCACCGGACAAGCTGGCCGAGACGATGCGCGGGGCGGATGTGCTGATCAACACGTACTGGGTGCGCTTCGACAAGGCGGATTTCAGCCACAGCCAGGCGATCAACAACACGCGGGCGTTGTTCGATGCCGCGAAAAAGGCGGGCGTGGGGCGGGTGGTGCATGTGAGCATCACGAATCCATCGGAGGATTCCCGGCTGCCGTATTTCAAGGGCAAGGCGCAGTTGGAGCGGGCGTTGCGCGAGTCGGGTTTGTCGTACAGCATTCTACGGCCGGCGGTGCTGTTCGGTCGCGAAGATATCCTGGTCAACAACATCGCCTGGGCCCTGCGGCGATTCCCTGTGTTCGGCATCTTCGGCAAGGGCGACTATCGCATCCGCCCGATCCATGTGGCCGACTTGGCTGCATTGGCGATTGCCGAGAGCAGGCTGAGTGAGAATCGCACGGTGGACGCGGTGGGGCCCGAGTCGTTCACCTTCCGCGAGCTGGTCGAAAAGATCGGCCAGATCATCGGCAAGAAACGACTGCTGTTGCCGACGCCGCCAAGCCTGGCCTACGCGGTGGCGTGGGGCACGGGGCTGGTGTTGCGCGACGTGATGCTGACCAAGGAAGAGATCGCCGGCCTGATGGCAGGCCTGCTGGACACCACAACACCCGCTACGGGGCCGACGAAGCTGACCGAATGGGCGCAGCAGAATGCGCACGTGCTGGGCGTGCGCTACGCCAGCGAGATGGCGCGGCGGCGCAATCGCCAGAAGGCGTACGATCAGCTTTAGCCCCGGATTTGGTTAGATGTCGGTGAATCCGTCTGCTTGGGACGGGGCTGTGTTAATATCTTCAGGATCGTCTGTGATGCATGGATTAAGGAGTGCGTGGATGAAACGGCTGCAATGGTTGTTATGCGTGCTGGTGGCGATGCTGTGCGTGGTCGCGCAGGCGGCTGAGCGGGACGGGACGAGCAAGCGGGTGCTGGTGGTGAGCATCGACGGCTGTCGGCCGGACCTGTTGCTGCTGGCGGATTGTCCCAATGCCCGGGCGCTGATGGCGCGGGGCAGCTACAGCCTGTGGGCCCAGACGACGCCGATGGGCGTGACGCTGCCATCGCACGTGAGCATGATGACCGGGCGCGAGATCGAAGACCACGGCATCTACTGGAACGGCTCGGCGGTTCCCGAAGACGTGACTTACCAATATCCACGGACGTCGACGCTGTTCGAGCTGGCCAAGGCAGCCGGCTACAGCACCGCCATCGTGTCGGGCAAGAACAAGTTTAAGACGCTGGCCAGGCCCGACACGGTGGACTGGCTGTTGTTGCCGGAGGATACGAAGGAGGATGACACGATCACCGCGGCGAATGCGGTGAAGGTGATCCGGGAGCACGCGCCGCAGGTGATGCTGCTGCACTTGGCCGAAGTGGACACGTCGGGACACCGCGACGGCTGGGGTTCGCCGGAGCATCTGAAGTCCATCGAAAACGCGGATGTCTGTCTGGGCCAGGCGCTGGCGGCTCTACAGGAAGAGGGACTACTCGAGCAGACGTTGATCATCCTGTCGGCCGATCACGGCGGCTGGGCCAAGAAGCACAACGGCAGCGATGCGCGGGGTCTGATGATTCCGTGGATCATCGCCGGGCCGGGCGTGAAGGTGAATCACGACCTGACGCTGGAGCCGGAGCTGGCGGTGCGGACGTACGACACGTTCGCCACGGCCTGCGCGTATCTGGGACTTGAGGTGCCGGAGGATAGTGATGGCAGACCGGTGATGGAAGCGTTTGAGTAAAAATTCGAATGAAGAAATTCGAATGACGAATGACAACAATCCGAATGCTTCGTCATTTGTCATTCGGACATTATTTCGTCATTCGAATTTCATCATTCGAATTTCCGCGCATGGCGGCCGCGGCGGCGGTCATGTAGGGCAGGCCGCTGAGCAGCGTCACGACAATGGTCAGATAGACCAGCACGTCGCGCATGATGGCCAGCCAGCGGTGATCGGGGTCGGTGGGATTGAGCAGGATGATGGCCAGCACGACGGGGACGACGATGGACTGAAGGATCATTTTCCACTTGCCCAGTCGCAAGGCGCCGAACTTGTGGCCGGTGCTTTCCATGGCGGCGCGGACACTGGTGACCAGCAGTTCGCGGCTGAGGATGACGACGACCATCCAGGGATAGACGCCGCTGACCTGCGAGCCGTCGGGCCCGATCATGCGCGGGCCGGCCAGATAGATGAACGCGCCCAGCACCAGCACCTTGTCGCAGACCGGGTCCATGATGCGGCCGAAGGCGGATTCGACCTGCCACTTGCGGGCCAGATGTCCGTCGAGCAGATCGGTGATGGCGGCGAGGATGAACAGGACGATGGAGGCGATGAGGATGCAGCTCAAATTCGAAATTCGAAATTCGAAGTTCGAAATTGGACAGGAGCGATATTGATTGAGGACGACGAAGAAGATCACCGCCAGGACCAGGCGCAGGACGGTGAGGATGTTGGGCAGGTGTTTTCGCACGAGTGATAGTGTAACGGTACAGCCACGGACCTGGATTTCGAATGTCGAATTTCGGATTTCGAATGTACGGGAGGGAGGTTATTTGAGATCGTCGAGTGACAGGTTGCCCAGGCCGATGCCGCCGACGTCCATGCCGCCCTTGAGGTTGCCGGGGGGCTTGCGACGGGCGGTCTGCGGCTTGGCGTGGTGAGCGTGATGCGATTCTTCACGCTCGATCGGCTGCTTGAGCGAGAGGCGGATCTTGCGGTCTTCCTCGTTGACCTCCAGCACGCGGAACTGCTTGACGTCGCCGACCTTCACCACATCGGAGACCTGCTTGACATGTTCGTGCGACAGTTCGGAGATGTGCACCAGTCCCTCGACGCCCGCCACAATCTCCACGAATGCGCCGAAGTCGGTCAGGGCGATGACCTTGCCGTCAACCATGCTGCCGCGGGCGTAGGTGCGCTCGGCGCCCATCCAGGGATCGCCCTGCGACTGCTTGAGGCTGAGCGTCAGGCGGTGCTTGGCCGGCTCGATGTTCAGGACCTTGAGGTTGATCACCTCGTTGAGCTTGACGACGTCCTCCGCTTTGCCGATACGCTTCCAACTCATCTCGCTGATGGGCAGCAGACCTTCGACGCCGGGCTCCACCTCGACGAACGCGCCGAAGCTGGCGGTGCGCAGCACGCGGGCGGAGACCTGGTCGCCGACCTTAATGCGCTGCGTGATGGAGGACCAGGGATCGGGCTGGACCTGTTTGAGCCCGAGGCTGATGCGGCCTTTTTCCAGGTCGATGCGGAGCACCTTGACCTGCACGGTCTGGCCGGACTGCACGATCTGCGAGGGATCGTCAACGTGGCTGTAGCTGAGGTCGGTGACGTGGATCAGGCCATCGACGCCGCCGAGATCGACGAACGCGCCGAACTGGGCGAGGTTGGTGACTTTGCCTTCGCGGATCTGGCCGACCTCGAGTGCACCCATGATCTGCTTCTTGGCCTGTTCCTGGCGATCATGCAGCAGTTGGCGACGGGACAGGACGACGCGCTTGGACTTGCGATCGATTTCCTGCACGACGCCTTCGAGTTTTTGGCCGACGAGGGATTCGAGGTGATCGACGTGGTGCAGATCGATCTGGCTGGCGGGCATGAAGGCGCGGATGCCGCCGATCATTTCCAAGTCCAGGCCGCCCTTGTTGGTGGCGACCGCGCGGGCTTCGACGACCGCGCCGCGGGTCAGTTGCTGCCAGGTGGCGCGGCTGACAGCCCCTTCGCGCGAGAGATAGATCAGGCCTTCCTTCTCGTCCACGTGGTCGAGCACGAAGTCCATGATCGAGCCGAGGCGCGGCGGACGATCGAACTGCGACAGCGGCACGAGCCCCTGCATCTTGGCGTCTTCGCCGGTCACTTCGACGAACACATCATCACCGCGAATGGCGGCAATGCGACCGCGACGGAACTCGTGATGAATCTCCGGCGGCCCCCCGCCCCCGGAAGTGGTGGAGTCGTCGGCGCTGTCACCCCGCTCGGCCTTAACTTCCGGGGGGGGCGCGGCCTGCTCCATCAATTGCTCGATGGACTGATCGCCTAACGCGGCTTCAATCTCGCGCTGCAATTGTTCGTCAGCGGAAAGAGGTGAGGAATTGGACGAGTCGTTGGGGTTTGGTACCGAGGTCATGGAATCCCACCAGCCCCCGGAATGGTCGCTCCAGGAGGCGCCGCACACCAGGATTGAACCAATTAGCTTACCCCGACTTGGGGTGGGGTGTAAAGCGGCTGACGTAAAGATTATCCCGGCAAAAAAATCGCAGCGGCTTCTGCGCCCAGGCCCCTGCATAGTCCACTCCGATGCGGGGCGAGACGGCGATGGCGGCCGCAGGCAGCGTGCGAGCACGAAGCTGCTCGATGAACAGCCGACTGCTGGTTTGCAGATCCTCGCCATCCAGATTTCGGTCGATGTCCAGGGCAGCACAGAGCTTGGCCGGCCCCGAGCACAGATTCCGGGGGTTTTGGGGGTGTTTGGCGGCCGGGCGGCGCTCAAACATCAGATCCAGGCCCTCGGTCGGCTCGATGGCCCGCAGCAGCACGGCCGTGGGCCGGCCGGGGGTTTGGGCCACCACGTTGCAGCAGTAGTGCATGCCATAGGTGAAATAGACGTAAGTATGCCCCCCATCGAGCCACATGGAGGCGTTTCGGGTGGTCCTGCGGCCGCGATAGGTGTGGGCGGCAGCGTCATTTAGGCCCAGATAGGCCTCGGTTTCCACGATGGTGCCCGCCAGCCGTCGGCCGTCGTCCAGCACGCGGACCAGACGCTGACCCAGCAGGGCCCGGGCCAGGGCCACCGGGTCGCGGCGGAAGAAGCTTCGAGCGGGTCGGCGAACCATATCGGGCAGTGTAGTGGGGGAAGGCTTGAGGGGGGAAGGCTTGAGGCTTGAGTCACCCCCCTCAGGCTTTAAGTCACACACCTCAAGCCTAAAGCCTCGTCCCTCACCCCTTTTCTCGCCCCGGCACGTTGGCATTGCCGATTCAGCAACGTAGAATGGTTCGATTGTCCATCAACCGCCCATCGCCGCGGGAGGCGAGCCAGAATGCCCACCGAATCGACCAGTGACTCCCATCCACATCAAGACCTGCTCAGTGCGGTGATCCGCTTTGCCGGCGACTCCGGCGACGGCATGCAACTTGCCGGCACGCAGTTCACTGACACCTCGGCCATCATCGGCAACGACGTGGCGACCTTCCCGGACTACCCGGCGGAGATCCGCGCTCCAGCCGGCACCGTGCCCGGCGTCAGCGGGTTTCAGATTCACTTTGCAGCCGAGGATATCTTCACGCCCGGCGACGCGGTCAACGCATTGGTGGCCATGAACCCCGCCGCCTTCAAGGCCCACATCGACGACGTCGAGCCCGGCGGCGTGGTCATCGCCAACGAAGATGAATTCAACAAGGTCAACCTGCGCAAAGCCGGTTACCCGGAAGACTACAACCCGCTGGACGATTCGCAGTACCTGACGCGCTATCAACTGTTCAAGGTGCCCATCACTCGCCTCAACGAAGAAGCACTCGCTGATACCGGCATGAGCGCCAAGGACGTCGGCCGATGCAAAAACATGTACGCCCTGGGCGTCGCCTACTGGCTCTACGATCGCCCGCTGGATCAGACGATCAAATATCTCAACCGCTTCTTCGGCGAGAAGAAGAAACTACCCAAGGTCGCCGAAGCAAACATCAAAACGCTCAAGGCAGGCTACTACTTCGGTGAGACGGCCGAGATGTTCCCGGTGCGCTACCACGTGGCCCGCGCCCCGATCACGCCCGGCAAGTATCGCAAAGTCACCGGCGCTGAGGCCCTGGCCATGGGCCTGATCACCGCCGGCAAGCTGGCGGATAAAACCATCTGCTACTGCGGCTATCCCATCACCCCGGCCAGCAACCTGCTGCACGCCCTGGCCGCTCAACGCAACTTCGGCGTCAAGACCTTCCAGGCGGAAGATGAGATCGCCGCGGTCTGTGCCTCGATCGGCGCATCCTTCGCCGGACAGATCGGCGTCACCGGCACGTCCGGCCCGGGCTTCGCGCTTAAGAGCGAAGCCATCGGCCTGGCGGTGATGACCGAGCTTCCTCTGATCATCGTCAACGTGCAACGCGGCGGGCCTTCCACCGGGCTGCCCACCAAGACCGAGCAGTCCGATCTGCTGCAGTGCATGTTCGGCCGCAACGGCGACGCGCCCGTGGTGCTGCTCGCCCCGCAATCGCCCGGCGACTGCTTCGATGCCGCCATCGAGGCCGTGCGCATCGCACTGCGCCACATGGCCCCCGTCTGCCTGCTGGCCGACGGTTACATCGCCAACGGCTCCGAGCCCTGGCTGATCCCCGACCCCGACAGTTTCGAGCCCATCCCGGTCAAACATCCGACGGCCAACGGCCAGTTCCACCCCTACGACCGCGATGAAAATCTCGCTCGGCCCTGGGCCATCCCCGGTACCGAAGGCCTCGAACATCGCATCGGCGGCCTGGAAAAACAGCACATCACCGGCAACGTCAGCTATGACCCGGAAAACCACCAGTTGATGACCATGCTGCGCAAGGAAAAAATCGATCGCGTGGCCAGGTTCATCCCCGATCAGACGACCTTCGGCCCCGACTCGGGCGACCTGCTCGTGCTCGGCTGGGGCGGCACCTTCGGCTCGATCCACACGGCGGTGGCCCGCGCCCAGAAGAAAGGCAAACGTGTATCGGCTGCGCATCTGCGCTACCTGCACCCCATGCCGTCAAACTTGGGCGCTCTTCTCAAACGCTTCCGGGGGGTGCTGGTCCCCGAGTTGAACACCGGGCAACTGCGCCTGCTGATCCGCGGCCGGTTCCTGATCGACGCCCGCGGCTTGAACAAGGTGCAGGGTAAACCTTTCCTGGTCGAAGAGATCGAACAGGCCATCGACCTGATGCTGGCTGACAAGTTCGGTGATCGTGAATACCTCATGCCGCGCCACCACCAGGTGAAGCTGGAAGATCAGGAATACGACTTCGCCGCCGCTCTGGCCGGCGCTGCACAGGAAACGCACGAAAGTTAATCAGCAAAAACGAACACAGGATTTCATCGTGTCTGAAAAGTCATTACCCGTGTTGACCGCCAAGGATTTCGCTTCCGACCAGGACGTGCGCTGGTGCCCCGGCTGCGGGGATTACGCCATCCTCAACCAGGTCAAGAAAGTGCTGGCCAAGGTCAACGCCACCCGACACAACAGTGTCTTTGTGGCCGGCATCGGCTGCTCATCGCGATTCCCCTACTACATGAGCACCTACGGCTTCCACACCATCCACGGCCGCGCCCCGGCCATCGCCACCGGCGTCAAGATTGCCAACCCCGACCTGAACGTCTGGGTCGTCACCGGCGACGGCGACGGGCTTTCCATCGGCGGCAACCACCTGCTGCACGTGCTTCGACGCAACGTCAACGTCAAGATTCTGCTTTTCAACAATCGCATCTACGGCCTGACCAAAGGCCAGTATTCGCCGACTTCCGAAGAAGGCAAAAAGACGCCGTCCTCGCCGCAGGGTTCGCTCGATCTGCCGTTGACGCCGCTGTCGGTGGCGTTGGCCGCCGAAGCCAGCTTCGTGGCTCGCTGCATCGACGTCGATCCCGACCTGGCCAAAGTGCTCGAACGCGCCGCCAACCACAAGGGCTCGGCCTTCATCGAAATCTACCAGGACTGCAACGTCTTCAATCACTTCGCTTTCCGTTACGCCACCGACAAGGACGCCAAGGAAGAAAACATCCTCCGCCTCGAGCACGGCAAGCCGCTGGTCTTCGGCAAGGACCGCGACAAAGGCATCCGCATGACCAGCGAACAGAAGCCCGAAGTCGTGAAGCTGAGCGAGTCCGGCATCAAAGAGGACGATCTGATCTTCCATGACGAGCACGACGAGAAGCTGGCCTTCACCTTGAGCCGCTTGCGCGTGGACGACGGATTCCCCGAGCCGGTGGGCGTGTTCTACCAGATGGACGACGACTGCTACGAAGACCTGCTGACGCAGCAGATCGACGAAGCGATCAAAGCCCGTGGCGTTGGCACGCTGGAGAAACTGTTCAACGCCGGTGACGTGTACGAGATCGAACCGAGCGAAGTCCCGCACGAGCAGCACGTGTGAAGCGCGGGCAGGGACATTAATTTGCGATTTTAGATTTTAGATTTGCGATTGAAAGACATTGGACGTAGCGAGCCAGCAATCTAAAGTCTAAAATCTAAATTCTAAAATTCGCCGCGCCGCGCCGTGACGGATCCGATCGGCCCAGACCCGCCACGCGCGCAGCGAAGCGACACATCAGGAAGGCCAGCGTCGGCAAGGCCCCATAGAGCCGGTAGGCGACGCGCCTGTCAGCCTCCGCCCCGGAAGTGTTTTTCACTTTTCCGGGGGCGGGGGTTTCTGAACGCTTGGAATCCGGGCACGGG
>JADLFV010000092.1 GCA_020849625.1 Phycisphaeraceae bacterium | reverse complement strand
TGCCGCACCCGCGACGCTTTGTGGAGCACCATGCAATCGGTGCTGGACCAAGTCACCGCCGCCGACGCCCAGCACTGCTTCACCCACTGCGGCTACACGCTACACTTGGAATAGGAATGCTCTAAAACACCGAGATAAATGGCAAATCCCAATAACAAGCCGCTTCGTGCAACATGGCGGCATCTGCCACGAAGCGCTCGTCGCCTTGGTAAATCCTGCCAGAGTTGGTGTAATCCAGTCACGCAGTAAACCTATGACGATACCCCAGCTTTAGCAGAAAGTTCGCAGGGTTGACGGCGTACCCCAATAATTCGATATGACGAATGATGGCCCTGTGTGCCGATTGATGTCCCTGTGACAGTGCCTAGATGCTCAAGGGTGCTGACCGGGTGCAGTTGTCGTAGTCGTCCGTAAACACACGGATGTGACGGGGACGGACGAACACCGTCCCACCATATGTCAGGTGCATGGTGGCGAAACGCTCCTGCGAAATCTCAGCAAAAAGCAACTGGCCGGCATCGGTGCGCATCTCCAGTCTCACCACCGCCCCGGCCGAGTGAATGCGCTCGATTGTCGCCTGGATCGAGGGCAGGCCGTTGGTCTTGGTGTCGATGGTCACATCGTGAGGACGAATGAAAACACGGGCCGCGCCGTCCTGATTATGAGCGTACTGCGGGAAGGGCAGTTCCAGGTTGCCGAAACGCACGCGGCCCTCCTCGACGCGGCCGTGGAATTGATTGACCTGACCCAGAAAGTGCATGACGAACTCCGTGGCCGGGTGATGAAACACCTCGTCGGGCGTGCCCACCTGCTCCACGCGGCCGCGATTCATCACCACCACCCGGTCGGCGACCTCCAGCGCTTCATCCTGGTCGTGCGTCACGAACACGCTGGTCACGTGCAGTTGATCGTGCAGGCGGCGCAGCCAGCGCCGCAGCTCCTGGCGCACCTGGGCGTCCAATGCGCCGAACGGCTCATCCAGCAGCAGCACCTTCGGCTGCACGGCCAGGGCTCGCGCCAGCGCCACGCGCTGACGCTGCCCGCCGGAGAGCTGGCTGGGATAACGATGGGCCAGGCCTTCGAGCTGGATCAGCGCGAGCAGTTGATGCACACGTTCCTGTATCTGCAACTTCCGGGAGCGGGGACGAGCGACGCGCAGGCCGAAGGCCCCGTTCTCGAAGACGTTCATGTGGCGAAACAGAGCGTAATGCTGGAAGACGAAGCCGACCTTACGGTGGCGCACGGGCGTGTGGGAGACATCCTCATCGTGAAAACGGATGCCGCTGTCGATTCCGGGGGCCGGGGTCGCCTGCTCCAGCCCGGCGATGACGCGCAGGAGTGTGGTTTTGCCCGAGCCGGACGGTCCCAGCAGCGCCACCAGTTGGCCGGTGGGCACGGTGAGATTGACGTCGTCGAGAGCGACAAACGAGCCGAAGGTTTTGCTGATGTGTTGGACTTCGATGCTCATGACGCTTTCTCCTGCACCACGGGATTAGCCTCAGCCTGGGCCAGGGCGACGGCGCTGCGCCATTCGACCAGCGTTTTGAGTCCCAGCGTCGCCAGAGCCAGTAGCGCCAGCAGCGAAGCGACCGCGAATGCAGCCACAAAGTTGTATTCGTTGTAGAGAATCTCCACGTGCAAGGGCATGGTGTTGGTCTTGCCGCGGATGTGGCCGCTGACCACGCTGACCGCTCCGAACTCGCCCATGGCCCGGGCGTTGGAGAGGATCACGCCGTACAACATCGCCCACTTGACCCCCGGAAGTGTCACTCGCCAAAATGTCTGCCAACCGCTGGCGCCCAGCGTCATGGCTGCCTGCTCCTCCTGCGTGCCCTGGCTCTGCATCAGTGGAATCACCTCGCGGGCTACGAAGGGGAACGTCACGAACACCGTGGCCAGCACGATCCCCGGCAGAGCGAAGATGATCTGCACGTTGTGGGCGATCAACCACGGCCCCAGATAGCCGTTGGCGCCGTACAGCAGCACGTAGATCATGCCGCTGACCACCGGCGAAACCGCGAAGGGCAGATCGATCAGCGTGATCAACAGGTGCTTGCCGCGAAACTGGAACTTGGCGATGGCCCACGAGGCCGCCAGGCCGAACACCAGGTTGACCGGCACCGCGATGCCCGCCGCCAGCAGCGTGAGTTTGATCGCCGCCAGCGCCGCCGGGTCGGTGAAGCTGTGCAGATAGGCGCTCAACCCCTTGCGTAAAGCCTCGTAAAACACAGCCGCCAGCGGCACGAACAGGAACAGCGACAGAAACGCCAGCGTGGTGCCGATGAGCGTCCAGCGCACCAGCTTCGGTTCGGCGATCGCCCGCGGCTGGACGATGGTGGCTCTGGCGTGAAGTGATGCGGCGCCGGCCATGGCTCACGCTCCCGCCCGGTGGCGCTGCGACCACCATTGAATGCCGTTGATCGCCAGCAGGATCACGAACGAGATCATCAGCATCGACAAACCCAGGGCCGCGGCCCCGGCATAGTCGTACTGCTCCAGCTTGGAGACGATCAGCAGCGGCACGATTTCGGTCTTCATGGGCATGTTGCCGCTGATGAAGACGACCGAGCCGTACTCGCCGATGGCGCGAGCGAAGGCCAGCGTGAAGCCGGTCAGCAGGGCGGGCATGACCGAGGGAAGGATCACGCGCTGCAATGTCTGGATGCGATTGGCGCCCAGCGAAGACGCGGCTTCCTCAACTTCCATGTCCAGGTCCTCCAGTGCCGGCTGAAGCGTGCGTACCACAAAAGGCAGCCCGATGAAAGTCAGGGCGATGGTGACGCCCAGCGGACTGAAGGCTGCCTTGATGCCAATGGCATCGAGGTGTCGGCCGATCCATCCGTTGGCAGAGTACACCGCCGTCAACGCGATGCCGGACACGGCCGTGGGCAGGGCAAAGGGCAGATCGACCATGGCATCCACGAAGCGCTTGCCGGGAAAGCGATAGCGCACCAGCGTCCAGGCGACGATGAACCCGAACAGCCCGTTGATGCCCGCCGCGATGACCGAAGCACCGAAGGTCAGCTTGTAGGCCGCCAGCACCCGCGGCGAGGTGGCGGTCTGCCACAAGCCCGACCATCCCAGTCCCGCCGATCGCAGAAGCAGCGTTGAAAGCGGTATGAGCACGATCAGGCTCAGGTAACACAGGGTGAACCCCATGGTCAGCCCGAAACCGGGCAGAGCGTGATGTCGTTTGAATCGGGCCATGGTGAGAAGACTATCAAGGCAACCGCGGATGAACGCAGATGAACGCAGATATCAGAGTTTTGAATTCATCCGCGGTTATCTGCGTTCATCCGTGGTTGCATTTGCGTGGTCATTCAGGGCTGGTACATCCGCTCGAAGATGCCACCCTCGGAGAAGTGGCGCTTCTGGGCGACCGGCCAGCCGCCGCCTGCCGTGATTTGGTCGATGGTCACCCGCTTCAGATCGGGGAAACGCGACATGTCCTCGGGATCGGCATACTGCGGCGACGTCGGCCGGTAGTAGTGTTTGGCCACGATCTTCTGACCTTGCGGCGAGTAGAGATACGCCAGGTACGCATCCGCCACTTCGCGCACGCCGTGCTCGTCCGCCCAGTGATCCACCAGCGTCACCGGCGGCTCAGCCAACATGCTGATCGGGGGCGCCACGATGTCGAACTTGTCCGGCCCAAGCTCGTTGCTGGCCAGGAACGCTTCGTTCTCCCACGCCAGCAGCACATCACCCAGGCCTCGCTGCACGAAGGTGTTGGTCGAGCCACGGGCGCCAGAGTCCAGCACCGGCACGTGACGGAATAGCTCGGTGACGAACGCTTCGGCCTTGGCCTCAGCCATGGAAACCTGGTCGGCGCAGGCCGGGTCTGCGAGCTTGCTGAGATCACCCAGTTCCCTCTGCAGAACGAAGGCCCACGCCGCCAGGTAATTCCACCGCGCCCCCCCGGAAGTCTGCGGGTTCGGTGTGATGACCTGAATGTCATCGCGGATCAGATCGTCCCAATCCTGAATCTTCCGGGGATTGCCCTTGCGCACCAGGAAGACAATGGTGGAGGTGTAAGGCGCGCTGCGCTGCGGTAGCCGACTCTGCCAGTCGGCAGGGATGTAGCGGGTGCGGGCGGCGATTTCATCAATGTCGTAAGCCAGCGCCAACGTCACCACGTCGGCAGGCAGGCCGTCAATCACCGCGCGGGCCTGTTTGCCGGCCCCACCGTGCGACATCTCGATATGCACTTCCTGGCCGGTCTGCTTCTTCCAGTATTCAGCAAAGGCAGCGTTGTAGTCCTGGTACAACTCGCGCGTCGGATCGTAGGAAACATTCAACAGCTTCACCCCCGGAAGCGCCGCCGCCCCCGGCCCCGACCCCGGAAGAAGAGGCGAGTTCGTGCTGCTCTGCCTGTCACAAGCCGCAAGGGTGAGCAGCAGTAGCATCAAGGTCACGGGCTGACGTAAACGGTGCATTGGCAACATCCTCCAAAGAGTGATAGGAGATCAATCAAAACACATGCCAGCTTCCTCTCGCACATAAACCTTTTTTTATCGGGCACTTGTGGGATTCTGCGTGGAATGCCATCATATTTGATTGTAATTGCCGTGATATACGATGTGAGTTGTAGTGAAATCCGTGCTATGTGATGGGAACCTGGATGGACATTTTCCGTGAGATGCTGCTGAAAGTCTGGACCGAGGCCTGCCGCCACATCGAGATTGAGCACTCGCTAGCTAACATCGCCCGCATTCTGCTCGACCGCATGCCGCTGGACCGGCTGACGCTGCTCAGCTACGACCAGGATCGTGCCTTGGTTAGTGTTTCGGCGGATGGCTTGGACACGCCCGTTGATTTCACGCCACGTCAATTGTCATCCGAATCCGCCGATCGTCTTCTGCAATGGGCAGCCGCCCGGCAAGTGACCGCGCAGGGTGCGCTGGCACTAGACGAACCGTTGCTGACCGAGTCGCAGTGGTTGATTGGACCGTTGTGGCATGGCGATAATCTGGTGGGCCTGCTCGCGTTTCATGCCTCTTCTGTGCAGCCGTTCACCGAGGCGCATCAGCAGATGAGCCAGGCCCTGCTCGATCCTCTAGCCGCAGCGCTGGAAAACGATCGGCGGCTGCACGAGCTCAAAGCCCTGCGCGAAGCAGCCGAGGCCGACAAGCGATCGGCATTGGCGCGACTCGGCCGCGCGGAGTTGATCGACACCATCATCGGTGCGGAAGCGGGGCTGCGCCCGGTGATGCAGCGCGTGCGCCTGGTGCTTGGGCCGGACATTCCCGTGCTGCTTTTGGGTGAGACCGGCTCGGGCAAGGAAGTGATCGCACGTTACATCCACGATCATTCGCCGCGGGCCAAGGGGCCATTTATCCGCGTCAATTGCGGCGCCATTCCGCCGGAACTGATCGACTCGGAATTGTTCGGCCACGAAAAGGGATCGTTCACCGGCGCGATGGCTATGCGCCGCGGCTGGTTCGAGCGGGCCGACAAGGGAACGCTGCTGCTGGATGAGATCGGTGATTTGCCACTGCCGGCCCAGGTGCGTCTGTTGCGCGTCATCCAGGAGGGCGTGTTCGAGCGCGTCGGCGGCGAACGATCGATCAAGGTCGATGTGCGCCTGATCACCGCCACGCATCGCGATCTGGCGGCCATGGTGCAGAATGGACGCTTCAGGCAGGACCTGTGGTATCGCGTGGCGGGTTTCCCCATCGTGCTGCCGCCATTGCGCGAGAGGCGGATGGACATTCCCGCGCTGGCCGAGCACTTCGCCCAGAAAGCCGCCCGACGCTTCGGGCTGCGCTATCAGTCGCCGACTCCGGGCGATCTTTCACTGCTTTCGGCTTACGACTGGCCCGGCAACATTCGCGAGCTGGCTTCGGTCATCGATCGGGCGGCCATACTGGGCGATGGTCAGTCCTTGGAAATCGCCAAAGCCCTGGGACCGGTTCACGCTTCGCCGGTGATTCCAGCCTCTACCGATGTGCCGTCCGCTATGCTGATCACACTCGATCAGGTCATGAAACAACACATCGAATCAGCCCTGGCCGCCACGAACGGTCGGATCGAAGGCCCGCGGGGTGCGGCCGCTCTGCTGGCGATCAACCCGCACACGCTGCGAGCTCGCATGCGAAAGCTCGGTATTTCCTGGCAACGTTTCCGTTCAAGCGGCAAGCAATAGGCTCACTGCTCCGACTGGTCCAGCTCACCCGTCCAGCAGGTCCACCGTCCAGCGTGAACGGGTAACCCAGGTGGCGCGGATTCCGCTCCACCGCCTCGGCCAGGGCCGCCTGGAAGTCGGCGTCGGCGATGGGCGGGCAGCCGGGATTAGTGGTGCCTGGTTGTTCTGTGGGCTTGGCGTGCTGTTGTTTGTTGCTGGATGCAAGGACTCCGAGTACGCAAGCACCGGCGGATCAAGCTTCTGCCGCGAGGGGAAGCGAAGCTGGTGGTGGGCTTTTCGCAGGTCGGCGCGGAGAGCGCGTGGCGCACCGCGGAGACCGCTTCCATCAAGAAAGAGGCGGAGAAGCGCAGCGTGGAGTTGAAGATCTCCGACGCCCAGGGCAAGCAGGCGAACCAGACCAAAGCGGTGTGGTCCTTTATCACGCGGAAAGTATCGGTGATTGTGGTCGCCCCTGTGGTGGAGACGGGCTGGGAGCTGGTGCTGCGCGAGGCACAGCGGGCGGGTATTCCGGTGATCCTCGTCGATCGTGGCATTATTAATTGGTTCATCCGCCCAATCTGTGGGTGATGATGGATCGCAGGAGATGCCCGCTCTGCGGCCGCGGGGCCGCCCCCGGAAGGGTTGGGGGGGGAAGTGCGTGAAGTGTGAATGAACATCGCTGGTGAC
>JADLFV010000091.1 GCA_020849625.1 Phycisphaeraceae bacterium | reverse complement strand
GTCACCAGCGATGTTCATTCACACTTCACGCACTTCCCCCCCCCAACCCTTCCGGGGGCGGCCCCGCGGCCGCAGAGCGGGCATCTCCTGCGATCCATCATCACCCACAGATTGGGCGGATGAACCAAGAAATTCTCCTCCCACCCTACTCCCTAACCCCTACTCCCTACTGCCTGCCCCAATACACCCGGCAGGACTCGAACCTGCAACCCTCGGTTCCGAAGACCGATGCTCTATCCATTGAGCTACGGGTGCCCTATCGCGGAAACACCGCGGCCGCATTGTATCGCAACCGGCTGGCAAATTTTTTTTCGGGCTTGTCCGATAGTTTCACCGTTTCAGCACGACCTCAACGGACCATCCGGCGCAGGCCCTACAGGACTTGCAGGACGGTTAAGTGTCTTATGCAACACGACGATAGCGATCAGGTAACGCCAGGGGTCGGCCAGTCATGGCGCGACCCGACCAAGGACGTCGCCGTATGGCCCATTCGCTCCACAGTCTCCACCGAAAGCAGCCGCACCGTCTGACGCTGCGCTATCGCCTTTACAAGCGCACGGCCGACGTGGTGCTGAGCCTGCTGGCGCTGCTGCTGGCGGCGCCGCTGCTGGCGGTGTGCATGGCGTGGATCTACCTGATCGACGGCGGGCCGGTGCTCTATTTCCAGTGGCGGGTCGGCCGCGACGGCTGGCTGTTTGAGATGTGCAAGCTGCGCACCATGAGCCGCGACGCCGAGACCCAGGGCATTCGTTTCGCCCAGCGCCGCGACCCGCGCGTGTTGCGGGGTTGCTCATGGATGCGGCGAAGTCACGTGGACGAGTTGCCGCAGTTGCTCAGCGTGCTGACCGGCAAGATGAGCCTGGTGGGACCGCGCCCGGAGCGGCCGGAGGTTATCGAACGGTACCGCAACCTGCTGCCGCAGTTCGAGCATCGCCTGGAGGCCAGGCCGGGATTGACGGGACTGGCCCAGGTGCGTCACGGCTATGCCAACGACCTCGACGGCATGCAGCGGAAATTGAACTACGACCTGGAATACCTCTGTCGGCGCAGCGTGCGAGGGGAGCTGCGCCTGATGTTGGCCACGATCCCCAAGTTGTGGGACCGTGCAGCCTGTTGAGCCGCGGGGCCGGCGAAGGAGACGGATCATGCGATCGGCAATGATCAAGAGGTGGAATGCGTTGGGCGTGCTGGTGTTTCTGGCGGTGCTGCTGCTGACCACCGGCGGCTGTGCTCAGAAATACACCGACTACAGCAGCTTCGTGCGCAATCCCCAGCCCCTGGTCACCGCCACCGAATATCGCATGGCCCCACCGGACACCGTGCTGGTCATGTCCAGTCGTGTGCGTGAGATCAACGGCCAACAGCAGCAGGTCCGCCCCGATGGCATGATCAGCCTGCCGCTGCTTGGCACCTCATTCGCCGCGGGCAAGACCTGCGAAGAGCTGGCCGAGGAACTTCGAGTCGCCGCCACTGATTATTACGAAGACGCAGACGTCACCGTGCGCGTCGTCGGCTTCAACAGCAAAAAGATCTTCGTCTTCGGCGAAGTGGACACGGCCGGTCCGTATCCCTACACCGGCACCAACACCATCCTGGGCACTCTGGCCCGGGCTCAGCCCAACCGTCTGGCCGACGTCAGCCGCGTGCAGGTGCTGCGCCCCAACAAGGATGGCGAGCTGATCCGCCGCATGACCATCAACCTCGACGACATGGTCAAGCGCGGTGACACCGGCCTGGACTCCGTGCTGGAGGAAGGCGACATCATTTACGTGCCGCCTACCGCCATGGCCTCGCTGGGATTGGCCTTCCAGCAGTTGCTGCTGCCCCTGCAGCCGGCCGCCTCCACCGTCAACGCCCCGGTCAACATGGCCACCAGCTTTAACAGCGATCCCTACGGCCCACAGCAGACCGGCGGAGGCTATTGATCCATATTGACACGAGAACACGCATGAGCCAGCGTAACGAACATGCCAATGCCCTGGTCGAACTGTGGGAGATCGTCCTGCGCTATCGCTGGCGATTTGTTCTGCCCGCTTTCATCATCTGCGCCCTGGTGCTGGGCGTCAGTCTGTTGCTGCCGCGAACCTACAAAGCGGTCGGCATCTTCGAGCGGCGCACCGACATGGTCCTGACCGAGATGACCAACCGTCGCGGCGCCACCCAGAGCTTCCAGAACCCGCGCGATTCGATCAATGAAGAAATCACCGGCGCCCCGGCCATCAACCACCTGCTCAAACAGATTGAGCCGAAACTCACCGAGCTGGGCCTGATCCACAACCGCCTCGACCTGGACATCCTGCGCGAAGACCTGCTGCGACGGGTCGTCGTCCACTGGGACATCTCCAACAGCCAGATCGACCGCATCCGTATCGAATACATCGGGGCCGATCCGCAGTTGTCCAGCCTCGCGGTCAACGGCCTGATCGAAAACTACATGCGCAACGCCAAGGACCAGATGACCGCCCGCCTGGCGGAGTCGGCCGCGTTCTTCAAGTCCGAGGCCCAGCGCAGCAAGGCTGCCATCGAGGAACTTGAAGCCCAGGTGCTGGATTTTGAGATCGAGCACGGCGAACTGCTGCCGGAGAATCCCAACAACATTCAGACCCGCCTGGTCGATGCCCAAGAGAAGCTGGCCGAGATCACCGCCGCCCGTGACGCAGCCGCCACGCGGGTCGATGCCCTCACCCGTGCCCTCAAGGATGTGCCGGAGACGGTGCCCACCCTGATCCAGAGCAAGAATCCCGAGCGGGCTCGCCTGGTCGAACTTCGCCACAAGTCCCAGGACCAGCTCAATGAGCGGCTGAACGTCCAGAAGATGACCGGGTCTCACCCGGAGGTCATCGCCCTGCGCGAGCAGATCGATACGCTCGAAGAGCAGATCGCCGGCCTGCCCGAGGAAGTGATCACCGAGAAGCAGTACCAGGTCAATCCACGCCGCGGCGAGTTGCAGTTGCAGTTGACCACCGCCATCAGCGAACAGCAGGCCCTGACTCAGCAGGCCGCCGCCCATCAGCGCGAGCTGGACAAGATCAACGCCGCCATTGAAAACATGTTCGCCATCCGCTCTACGCACCGCAAACTGACCCGCCAGCAGGAAGAGGCTCAGCGCCAGCTTGCCTTCTGGGAGGACAACCTGCGCCAGGTGGAAATGGCCACCGCCGCCGAGAGCGGCAAGCGCGGCATCGAGATGACGTTCGTGCAGCCGGCCAGTCCCAATCTGCGCCCGGTGTCGCCCAACTTCGCCCAGGTGGTCATGGCCGCCCTGGGCCTGGGATTGATGGCCGGCGGCCTGGCGGTGTTCCTGGCTTATCGCACCGATGAGACATTCGCCCACGGCGAGCAGTTGACTTCACAATTCAACATCCCGCTGTTCGGCACGGTCAGCGAACTGATCACCCGCCGCCATCGTCACGTCCGCCGCATTCGACGCATGATCCTCTATCCGACCAACGCCCTGGCCATGGCCGCCGTGATCATCGCCATCGCCGCGGCCCTGTACGTTGACCTGGAAAAACCGCACGCGGCCGACAACAACACAACCACCCCAGCGACCAGCGGTGAATGAATATGTACGAAGAATTTTACAACTTCGCCGTCACGCCCTTTGAGAACACGCCCGATCCGCGCTTCTTCTTCGCCAGCGAACAGCACCGCGAAGCTCTAGCCGCGATCGAGTACACCATCCGCATGCGCAAGGGCATCGTCCTGGTCACCGGGGTCATTGGCTCGGGCAAGACCACCATCGGTCGCACCATGCTCGAACGCTGCGCCGACCAAGCCAGCATCATTCAACTGGCGCACGGCCACACCCAGGGCATCGAGCTACTGCGCCACGTGCTGCGCCGACTACCCCTGGCCTTCGACCCGGCTGACGATCATGCCCGGCTGCTGGAGCGGCTGGAACAGTACCTGCTGGCCCAGCATGAGCACGGCAAGCCCGTGGTCCTGTTCGTCGATGAGGCCCAGACCCTCAGCGATCAGGCCCTGGAGCAGCTTCGACTGTTCAGCAACTTCGACACCAACACCGACAAGCTCCTGCAACTGGTGCTGATCGGCCAGCCCGAGCTGCGTGACCGCATCCGCAGCCCCCGCCTGGCTGCCCTGCGCCAGCGCATCGTGATGGCCAAGCAGCTTCGCCCGCTGAACATCCAGGAGACGGCCGACTACATCCGCCATCGCCTCAGCGCCGCCAGCAAGGACCGTCACAACATCGCCGTCAGTTTCAGCGGATCGGCTGTGGACGTGATCTACGAATACGCCCACGGCACGCCGCGCCTGATCAACGTCATCTGCGACAACTGCCTGCTGCTGGGCTATGTCAAGGAAGCCCGCCGCATCGGCGCCAGCATGGCCCGCCACGTGATCAACGACATGGTGCCCAGCCTGGAGCTGGAGCAGCCGACGGCCACGCAAAGTCCGATCCTTCGTCTTGCGGAGAGCGCCTGATGGGATATGTCTTCGACGCCATTCACCGTCACGACGATGACGACACCGCGCCGCGCCGCAGCAAGCCTGCGCCAGCCCGGGACGCCGCTGTCCCCGTGCCGCCCAAAACCAAGCCGACGCCGCAGATCAACATCCCTGCCGCCGCCACGCTGAAGTTCACCGGCACAACGTCCCCCGCCCAAGCCACTGCTGCCGTTTCCCAAACGCTGGCCGACGCGCCCGCCGCGTTGGTGGCCTGCTCGCAGATGGACAAGTCGCAGTTGGACGATCGCCTGGTGGCGCTGCTGGAGCCTTCCAGCCTGATGGCTGAGGAATATCGCGCCATCCGCACCTCCCTGCTGGCCCGCTGGCAGCAGCGGCGAAACCTGGTGCACACGATCACCAGCGCCACGCCGCAGGAAGGCAAGACCATCACCAGTATGAACCTGGGGCTGACCTTCTCCGAGCTGCGCAACTGTAAAATCTGCGTGGTGGAGGCGGACCTGCGCCTGCCGACCTTCGACAAGCTGCTGGGGCGTACCAGCCAGGTGGGTCTGCTGCAGTACCTGCGCGGCGAGGCCCAGATCAACCAGATCATTCAGCGCCTGGACGACCACCCGCTGCGGGTGATCAGTGCCGGCGGGCGCACGCAGGGCGACGCGGTGCAGTTGCTTTCCAGCGGGCATTTCTCGCAGTTGCTCCAGCATCTGCGCCAGCGCTACGATCACGTGATCGTGGACACGCCCCCGGTGGTCGAGTTGGCCGATGCCGGCATCATCGGCGCCCAGAGCGATGATGTGATGCTGGTGGTGCGCATGAACCGCACGCCGCGCACGCTGATCGAGCAGGCCATCCGCACCTTGGCCAGCTACAACGCGCCGGTGGCTGGGGCCATCGCCACCGATCACAGCCACCATCGGCACAAGTATTACTACTACCGCTACGGCTATCGCTATGGCTATCGCTACAGCGACTACGTCAAAAAGGCGGCATAGAATCGGTTTCGAGTTTAGCGGCTGACGCCGTTGTTGAGACCGTTGAGTTTCGAGTTACGGGTGATGGGAATTGGGTGATGTGTTTGTAAGGTGATGTAGAGGATGTAGAGAAAGAGGGGGGGCGGGCAGAAACCCGTCCAGGGGTCCATGACGTCCGAACAATTTGGCTCGCATAACAGGCAACTGCTGTTGGTCTGCGCTCAGTTGCCGCAGATCAACGGCCCGACGCGATGCCAGCAGTCCTGGCGACTGTTGACCATCGCGCGGCGGACGCATGATGTCCACCTGGTCGCCCTGCTGGAGGATGGGGTCCAGCTCCAGCAGTGGCGACAGGCGGCCCGGCGCACGCAGCGCCTGGCCCTGATCGGTCGCGGCCTGACCTCCCGCCGCAAACGCCTGCTGCGCCAGATCGAAGCCTGGACTGACCGCGAGTACGACGCCGTGATCTGTGATGATCCGACCCTCTGGCCTGCCATGGACAACCTGCCGGCCCAGATTCGCACTTGTGACCTGCGCGGATCTCGCAGCCGGGCCCAGGTGATCGCTGCCGACCGACTGCCGCCGGACGTGATGCTGATGCGTGACGAGCCGGACGTCGAGCGATGGACTGACCTGTTGCAGCCGCCGCGTCCGCAGCAGGTGATGCCGCTGGTGATGATCAATCCGCATCTGACCCTTCGCCGCGCCGCGTGAGACCGCAACTCCAGCCGAAGCCGAGCCCTGAGGAGTCTGCGACGAAGGGCCGGATCGAATAGTCCTTAATGATCTATCCGGCCCTTCGTCGTCGAAGACTCCTCCTCAGGGCTCGGCGTCGAGAGCGGACTTCACACACTAAACTTCTGCCAGCAAGGCAAGGAGCTTGCCCGGTTCTGCGAAATCCTCCAGCACCAGGTCCGCCCCGCTCGCCTGCAATTCCTCGGCGCTGTGGCCGCCGGTCGCCACGCCCACTGCAACGCAGCCATGCGCCCGGGCCGCCTCGATATCGCGCGGTGTGTCGCCGATCACCAGCACCTGCCGCGGATCGATCGCCTCGCCCCGGCTGCGCAGGTAGCGCTGCATGGCCAAAGTCACCAGGTCCTGGCGCAGAGAACCTTCATCGCCGAAGGCGGTGACGGGAAAGTCACCGACGTTAATGCCCGCGGCCGCGAGTTTGAGCGGCGCGGCCTGCGCGTAGTTGCCGCTGAGCAGGCCCAGCACCACCTGCGGCATCGCCTTGAGCCGATCCAGCAGTTCGAGCACGCCCGGCATCAGTGGGATGGGCGGACGCCGGCTCAGCGATTCGCTCAACTCCTGCACGTAGGCGCTGCGGAAGCGATCGTGGTGATCATCACCCACCAGTTGATGGCGCTGGGCAGCCTCGGCGAAGATCAAAGGATCAAGGTTGCCGGCAAAGGCCACGCCCTGGAAGCTGAAGGATTCGCCGAACAGCCGCGCGGCCGCCGACTGCATGGCGCCGCGGCCCACACCGTCGCTGCGCAGCAGCGTGCCATCGATGTCGAACAGCAACAGATAGGTCGGCCGGGTCATTGCGCTGCATTCCGGGCGGCTTCTTCGGCTTGTCTCTCGCGCTCGGCTCTCAATTCAGCGGCACGCTCGAACGAGGCCTTGGCGGCTTCGGCGAACTGGCGGATCTCAGGATTGTCGCTTCGCAAAGCCGCCAGCAGGATGTTGCTCTCCGCGTTGTCCGACCGTGCGATCACATATGGCAGACGGATCAGCAGATCATCGCTGCGTTCGGCCAGACTGGTCACCGCGTTGAAACGGTCCGCCTGGTCACCCGCCAACTCCAACTGACTGACCGTCCATGACTGCTGCACGCGGTCCATGTCAGCGAAGGCGGCGTTCACCGCGTCCGTGATTCTTCCCACGGTGGCTTCCGCATCCGCATCCTGGGGCACGTGACCGGCCGCGAACATCAACCGGCCGATGGCGCTGAGGCGGGTTTTGGCATCATCGCTGGCCAGATCCTCCAGCCACAGGTCGATATTGGCCGCGGTCACCGGCTGGCCGTAAACCACCAGGGCGGTGAGCGTGGCGTAAGCGCCGGCCGCGCCGGTCTCGATGCCGCCGTAGGCATTGCCGCGCGGATCGAGCATGGCGTTGATGCGCCAATTGAGCGTCGAGGCCGGGTTGGCGGACAGCATCAGCCCGAACAGCGAGCGGTCCACGCGCAGGTGCAGCGTCAGTGTGTCGTTGGGCTCCAGTGCCAGTTTACGGCCCAGGTCCATCACGATGGGCGCTTGCGGACCCAGCGACTGGCCGCTCAGCGTCGGCTCGATGGTCAGCCACAAGCGCGTAGGCAGGGCTGTCTGCGGTCCAATCTCCAGCTTGACCCCCGAAGTGTTGCGCAGAGTCACCTCCACGTCGATCGGCTCGAGATAGCCGGCCGATTTCGGATCGACCCTGATCCGCATGGTCACCCAGGGCGCATTGACCAGATCAGTCATCCAAAGGCGCTTGGGAAACTTGTCCACCAGGGCCAGGACCGATCCGGCGGTGGCGGTCGGCTCGATCGTCTGCTGGGCATCCTGCAGATCGAACAGGGCCATCATCGCCATGGGATGGCCGGGCCACTTGTCAACCACGCTCATCAGCGACTCAAAGCGCTGATTCGGATCACTCCTGGCCAGTGCCAGGCCGTACGCCGCGGCGGCGGAGTCACTGCTCAACGGCTCGAACAGCTTACCCGCCTCAACCACATCGCCATTGTGCAGGGCCAGCCAGCCCGCCAGCAGTTTCCGCGTGTTCTCATCCAGAGTCGTGTCCTCGACTGCGGCCGCCACCGCCTCCTTCTGCTGATTGAACAGCGCCGCGGCCAGTAACAACTCGGTTTGAACCTCCGGCTTGTCCGAGCCATGAAGACGCTCGTAAAGTTCATCGAAGGCCTTCTGCTTCTCTTCGTCGCGGTCCAGGTGCTGCAACACCGCCACACGGATGATCTCCGCGGCCAGCGGCATGTCCGGCGGCGGCTCGGCGTCGGGTTGCACCGCCTCGGGATGCTCCTGGAGGTACTTGCGGTATTCATCGAGCTGCTGGCGCGTGCGATCGACGGCGGTCAGGACTTTTTCACCCTGGCCGAGATAGGCCATGACCGTCAGCATCTGCAGCCAGTCGTTCATGGGCAGCGCCGACCGGGCCAGTTGTGTGGTCATGTTGTATTGATCCAGTGCCTGCTGAAACGCCCGCTGCTCAAGCATGAAGCGAGCCATGCTGAGTCGAACCGTGGGGTCGGCGGGATTGCAGCGCAGCATATAGACCAGGGCGGAGCCGACGTGCAGCGCGTCGGATTGACGATCCTGCGTCAACCGGTAGGTCTGTCCGGCTGCGGTGATGTTCGAAGAATCCAGTTGCAGAGCCTGCTTGAGCCAGGACGCGAACGCCTGATCGTCACCCATCTCCTTGGCGGCCCCGGCCGCGTAGGAAGCCAGGCGCGAGCGCAACTCGGCCGACAGACTGGAAGCCTGCGCCGATGACAGCAGTTTGTCGATCATGGCCACGCGGGCATCGACCGTCTGTTCCTGTTCGACCCGATGCAGAATCAGCCGCAACTGAGCCAGGTCGTCGTCGGGACGAAGGCGCAGGTATTCGCGCAGGGTTTCAAACTGTTTGGCATCGTCCTGCATCAGGCGGGCCAGTTCGCAGCGCAGGTACCACAACTCGGCATCGCTGCCCTGTTCCAGGGCCAGGTCGAACAGCATCCGGGCCTGCAGCAACTGCTCGGGTGTCGGCTCCGCCTGGCCGGCCAAAGTGGCCACGCCCTGCATGGCCAGACGGTCAGCCAGCAACTGCGCAGCCGAGCGCGGCCGGGTGAGCCAGCTATCCGTCGCGTCCTGGGCCGGGGCCGCGCTCGCCGCCGCGATCAGCCACACGGTCGCCATCATCACACAGAATCGTCGCATCATGATGTTGCCTCGTTGGTTGAGCAGGCAGTAAGGAGTAGGCAGTAGGCAGTAGGGTTTGTTGTCACAGGTTCTTCTCGCTATCAAAGCCCTACTGCCTACTCCCTACTGCCTACAAGATACGCTATGCCCTACGCTCTAGGCCCTTGACCAGTTCACTGAGGAACTTGCGTACGTCTTCGACCACCCGATCGGGGCCCTGGCTGCGATGCTCGGCCACGCGGCGCATGACCGCGGAGCCGACGATCGCCGCATCGGCCGCGGCCGTGACCTGCCGCACGTGCTCGGCCGTGCTGACGCCGAAGCCCACCGCCAGCGGCAGTTTAGTGATGCGGCGAAGATGCTCGATGCGTTGCGACAACTGCGGCGGCAGTTCCGCGCGCTCGCCGGTGATGCCCGCGCGGCTGAGCACGTACACGAACCCGCTGCATTGGCCGGCGATGCGCGCGGCGCGATCGTCATCACTGGTCGGTGCGATCAGCATGCTCAGGACCAGCCCTTGGTCTTTGATCGCCTGCGCCGCGGCGGGCGCTTCTTCCAGCGGCAGGTCGGGCAGGATCAGGCCGTCGAAACCAGCCGCCTTCACCTTCGCCATGAAGCGCTGCAGGCCCCAGCGGTAAACGATCGAATAGCTGAGCATGGCCATCATGCCGAGTCTGGGATGCCGCTTGCGCGCCGCGGCCGCCATGCCCAGCACCTGCTCGACCTTCAGGCCCTGTTGCAGAGCGAGGGTCATGGAAGCTTCGATCACCGGGCCGTCAGCGATCGGATCGGAAAAGGGAAAACCGATCTCGCAGACAGCCGCCCCCGCCTCAGCCGCCGCGTCGATCAGTCGCCCGGTGGTGACGATGTCCGGATCACCCGCCGTCAGATACGGCATCAGCGCCTTGCCGCCGCCCCCGAAAGTGTTGCGAAGATCAGCGAAAATCTGGTCAATACGATTCATGGAATCAGGATAGCAGAGATAGGCAGTAGTGAGTAGGCAGTAGGCAGTGGGGTTCGCGATACACGTTGATCGCCGTGTTTGAAACCCTACTCACTACTGCCTACTGCCTACTCCCTGAATCCTAACTCTCCACCCTCTGCAGCATCCATGCGGACAGCGGCAGCAGGATCACCACGGAGAGCCAGGCGGAAGCCACGGGATTGAGATTGGTCGAGACCTGCACGGTCAGCAAGGCTGAGCCCCAGGCCCCGATCGACATCACCGCCGCCTTGGCCGCCTGGGCCACGAAGTGCGTCGGCAGCTTCAGCAGAAACTGCGGCAGCACCAGCACCAGCACCAGCACGTTGACCACCAGCATGCTGAAACGCGACCAGAGCACCTGCGTGATCTGTGCCCGCTGCTGATCATCGACCGCCGCGTTGTTTTGCAGCGATTGCAGACTGGACAGTGAGAGCAGTCGCATGGTCACCGCCTGCTGGCGGGCCCGCAGCAAGGTGGGCGACAGTTCGGTCTCGAAGGAATCAACCGTCTCAGCCTCGCTGTACATCTCGCTCAGTTCGGAGTTGGGCGAAGGCGACACCGCCTGCGAGCCGTAAAGATCCCAGCGATTGCTGTCAGCATTCCACAGGGCGGACTCTGCCCGCACGTGGCGCTGCTCGAGGCGATCCTCGCCGCGTTCGATGATGGTCACGTCATCAAGGCGGCCGCGCTGCGGGTCGAAGCGCATGGCGCTGAGCAGGTTGCCGTGCTCGTCGGCCGTCAGATAAACCGGGCGTTCCACGGGATGAGACTTGGACAGGTGCCCCTTGCTGCGCGAAAGCTGCTGAATCAGCGGCGGAATCACAAACTCCTGCACCGGCAGCACCAGGGCGTTGAGCGCGATGCCTGCCGCCAGAATGGGCGCGGTGATGCGAAACAGGCTCACCCCGCTGGCCACGATCGCCAGCAGTTCGCGGTTGCGCTGCATGGCGCTGAGGGTGAAGCCCATCGCACCCACCACCAGCAACCCGGAGAAATAGCTGTAAAGCAGCGGCAGTAGCGGACCGTAGTAACCGGCAATGGCCCACAGCGTGCCGCCCCACCGCCCGCCGATCATGGTGGGAAATGCTTCCCCCGCCTTGAGAAACTCATCCAGATCGACAATCAGATCCACCACCACAAACAGCAGCATCAACACCGCCGTCAGAATGACGAAGTTGATCAGGAACAGGCGGATGATGTAACGATCCAGGGTTTTCATAGGTTGTCGGACAGACGATCCATTAGCCCCCGGCTTTGCCGGGGGTTAGCCCCGGGCAGAGCCCGGGGCTAACGGTGCTTCAGTTCCTCGCCAGTCGGCAATACACCGTTCCCGTCACCACGGCCCGCAGGACATTACCCAACCACAACACACCCAGGCACGCGGCCAGGGGCAGGTCTTCGCTTTGCACCAGGTTGTTGCCGGTGTAGATGATCACCAGCGTGACGATCGCCAGCATGAAGCTCCAGAAATAAACCACCAGCGGCATCTGCTGCTTCATCTTCATCGACAGCACCGCCCCCAGCAGCAGCAGCAGCGTGCAGGCCACCGCCGAAGCCGCCCGGCTGTGCAGTTGAGCGCTGATGCGCTTGGCCAGTTCGTCCCGCGTGCTCTTGAGGCGGCGGGCGGCGGCGATTACCGTGCGGCCGCGGTTGCCGCCCTGCTGATAACGCGGCTGCTGAGCCTCGGCCAGAATCTCATCTGAAAGTATTTCATCGCGCGGCTTGCCCAGCATCTTCGTCGGCCAGGTCATCGCCGGCAGCGTGTTGTAGGTCGCGTGCTCGGCCGCCATGTCCGCCGAGCGCACGTCCCATACGCGCACCTCGCTCAGCTTCACCAGCAGCGTCGGCTCTTCGCTCTGGCTGTCTTCATTGATCCGCATCACCGCCTGCACCGCTTCGTAACGCCGCTTCACCTGCCCGGCGCTCTCCTGCTCGATGGTCACGCGCCTGTCGCCTTCGCCGGTCAGCAGCAGTTCGTTTTCCATCCGCCGCACGTGCGGAGCGCGAATCAGGAATCGTTCGTCGGTCAGCGGACTCTTGAGAGCGACCACCCGCTGCGGACCCTGGCGCAGACCTTGAATCACCGCTTCCAGCAGCCGCTCCTGCGTCATCGCATCGATCAGCTCGCGCGTCTGACGGCGAACTTCATCAAAACCGTCCGGCTCAACGCGCAATTGCCGCAGACGCCGCAGGTCGAGAAACTCCACGTGATCGCGGAATGGCGAGGGAATCTCAATCGTTCGTGTGTACTTCTCGATATAGCCCAGCCGGCCCGAGGCGGCATCGAAGTACATCGCCTGCTCCGGCTGGATCCTCACCCAGTAGGTGTCGGAGTCGGGATCGTTGAACACCAGGAGGAGGGCTTTCCGCCCGGTGCCGTCAGAGCGCATGCGCCCTTCGTCATCCAGTTCGCCGACGGCCACGCCCTGCAGCACGATCAACTTGCTGGGCGGGATGTCAGAGCCAACCTTCTCGGCCAACTCAGGCGTCACCTCGTGCTGCTCGGCACGATCGGCGTAGATCACCACCTTGTCCCGGCCCAGCACGTAGGGCTGCCGCTTGTCCAACTGGGCTACCAGGGCCGTGATCAGGTCCGTCTGCACCGTGCGAGAGGCTTCGCGATAGAACCAGGGCATCACGAAGTTGGAGGCGTAGAACAGCCCCATGGTCAGCACCAGCCCCAGGGCCAGCACCGGCAGCAAAATGCCGGCATAACTGATGCCGCTGGCCGAGCAGGCGGTGATCTCGTTGTCGCCCGCCATGCGCAGAAACACCAGCGTCGCCGCGAAGGCCCCGGCAAACGGCAGAGCGAACGTCAGCATGGTCGGCGCGGTGTAAGACACGAACTTGATCAGCGACAGCGGCCCGATCAGCCCTTCCGACAACGGCCGCACCGCCGCCGCCACGCTGATGACCGTCACCAGCACCCCTGACGAAAGGATCAGCAGCTTCAGCATCTCACGCAGGATGTACCGGTAGATGGTCCAGGGCATTTGTGGGTAATGATGAATGACGAAATTCGAAATTCGAAACAATGACGAATGCTCGAATGTTCAAACGACGAAACGTCGAATTCTTCGCCATTCGTCATTTGAACATTGTTTCGTCATTCGAATTTCGTCATTCGAGTTTTTCCAGGCAGGTTCTCTGCACTTTCATCAACTGCTTCACGCCTTTGGCAGCCAGGTCCAGCATGGCGTTCAACTGGGTTCGATCGAACACGCCCTTTTCGCCGGTGCCCTGCACCTCGACGAAGCGGCCGCGACCGGTCATCACCACGTTCATGTCCACTTCGGCCGCTACGTCCAGGGCGTAATCCAGGTCCAGCACCGTCCGCCCTGCCACGATGCCCACGCTCACCGCGGCCACCGGCTCGATCGGGACATCACCCAGCGCCTGGGCCAATGCCACCCATGCTCCGGTCACCGCCGCCGTGCGCGTGCCGCCGTCGGCCACGATCACGTCACAATCGCAGGTAATCACCCCCGGAATCTTTTTCAGATCGACAGCCGCACGCAGGGCGCGGGCGATGAAGCGCTGAATCTCCGTGGCCCGCGCGTCAGGGCCGCGCTTCTTGCGCTGCGGCGTGGAGCCGGGCAGCATGCTGTATTCCGCGGTCACCCAGCCGTGCTCGGGGTTCCCAGTCGCGTCGCGGCGAATCCAGTCGGGAACCTGCGGCGACAGACTGGCGGTGCACAGCACGCGCGTCCTGCCCTGCGTAATCACCACACTTCCGGCCGCGGCCGAAGGGTAGGGCTCGATGGTGGTGGACCTGATCCCGGTCCGCAGCCTGCTCATGCGGATAGCTTAACGCAAAGCTCGCCCAGCTTCCGTCTGTAGCGACTGGATAAACACGGAACCGCGAATAACGTTCAGCGGACTTCCCAACCAGGCCCGAAGAATCGTAAACTTGTCCACGGTGATCCCATGATCGAGCAGAATCACGAGCAGATGACCGGGCAACCGGTGTTGTGGCGGCGACCGTGGTGGCTGCGGGCCGGGGTGCTGGCCGGCGCCTGGGCCCTGCTGGTGGCGTACGGCTCGCTGATTCCCTTCGACTTTCATCTGCACGAATGGCGCTTCGAGAACCTTGCCCTGGGCGGTCAGATGAGCGCGCCGCCGCTGGATGACGTGCTGCTGAACCTGGCGCTGTACGTGCCGCTGGGCGTGCTGCTGCGCCTGTCATGGAAGCGCTGGACCTGTGCAGCCGCGGGCGTGATCGCGTTGAGCTTCGCCTTGGAGAGCGTGCAGAGTCTGTCACCGCAGCGCGTCTCGTCGTGGCAGGATTTCGCCGCCAACGCGGGGCCGGGCGTGGTGGCCGCCGCGCTGACGCCGTGGCTGATTGCTGGTTTTCGCGTGACGGTGTTCGCCACCTATCGCCGGATCGCCCAGCCGATCGCCGCGGTGTGGAGCTGGCTGCATCGGCAGCGGCGCCGCCCGACGATGATGCTGGCGATGGTGGCGGTGAACGTGCTGTTAATCGGCGCGTGGTCGAGCACACTGGCGGCCCCGGTGCGGCCGTCGGCCCAGACCGCGATCAACTGGCTGCCGTTCGGCGAGCACTTCGCCCGGTCGTACGACAAAGCGATCGGCTTGGCCGGTGAATCGCTGCTGGCCTACTGCGTGCTGGGCATGCTGGGCGGCGCGGTGCTGATGCGGCGAAGCCAGCGGTGGCCGCTGCTGTGGCTGACACTGGGCGTAACGGTCGTGGTGGGCGGGCTGGAAATGCTGCGCCGCATGACCGGGCGCGACCAGGCGGACATCACCGAACCGCTGCTGGCCGTGGTGGCCGTGGGCATGGTGTTCGCCACAGCCTGGCTGTTCGTGCACGCGGTGCGCTGCTCATGCCGGCGCAAGGTGGCGGTGCCGGTGGCGCACGATCGGCGCCGGCGCCCGCACGATTATTCGTTCGCGGTCAGGAATTACAATACTTGATTGCTTGATTTCCTGAATGAGTGAATGGGAGAGCCCACTCAGGCATTCCTGGCATTCCTGGCATTCAAGCAATCACACATTCCTTCAAAACTTGCACTGGAACTGGGCGCGGGCGACGAGTTGGCCGTCTTCGCCGGCCGCGTCGGTCAGGAAGCCGGCTCCGCAGGGCCCGCCGCTGCCCAGCGTGTTGCTGGCCACCACGGGGTCCAGGGCGTAGGCCACGTCGAAGCTGAGCTTGACGCGATCCTTGTTGAAGAAGTAGTTGAAGCCGACGGTCACGATGTGCAGTTGATCTTCGCTGCCCACCGCATCATCGGCGTCGATCCACTCATAGCGAACGTATGGTTCGAGCTTGTCGGGAATCAGCATGTAACCGCCCTGGAGGATCACAGCCAGGTCATCGCGGGTCAGGCCGGTGGCCGCTTCGTTGTCCACGTGTCGGCCGATGACCGCGCCGTAGAGGCCCAGGCCATCGCGCTCCAGGGAGGCATCGACGGTCCAGACCAGCAGCTTGTCATTGGCGCCACTGGCGCCGCTGTCGCCGGTCTCGCCCACCTCGTGATGGATGGCCGCACCGAGGACCGAGCTGGTCGGCGCACCGGACCAGGCCTCAAAGTCGTTGATCTGGTTCCATTCGCCGGCCAGCTTGTATTCACCGCGGGCGCTGATGGCATAGTCGGACTGATCCGCGTGATAGTCGTTGTCGATGCCGCTGTACGAGCCGGAGCGGGCGCCGTCGTTGAACATGACCGAGACGCGGACATCGTCGTTCTGATAGGTCAGGCCCACGCCCTCAGCATACTCGGGAGAGAAGACGAGATTGACCAGCGAGCGCTCGATCATCTGCTGCATGTGCCAACTGATGATCTCCTCGCGCAGGACCGGGGCCTTGGTGCGGCCGCCATAGATCGACCAGTTATCGTTGAACGCGTAACGCAGGATCATGTCCTGCAGATTAACGATTTCGGTTTCGCGGCAGGTGGCCAGGTTGATCAGGTAGGTGATGCGCGGGTCGGCGATGTGTCCGCTGAAGGCGACCTCGATGCGGCGCAAGACAAAGCCGTTCTCCACGTCATCCTGCCCGGAGTTCTCGCGGCTGTTGGCGACGTAGCGGACCTGGGCCACGCCGGAGAGGTTCAGGCGAAAGGCGTTGTCCGCGCTGGCGATGAAGAACTTGCCGTCGTAGCCGGCGGTGACGCTGTTATCCAGCAACGCAGCCCGTTGATCAGCATCGTTGAGCACTTCACGGATGAGGGTCTTGACTTCCTCAGCCCGACGCTCGTTGAGCCAGGTCTGGTCGCGATCAGCTCGCAACTGGGCCACCTCACTGCGCAGCTCAGCCAACTCCTGGGCCATCTGGGCCATGGTGGTCGGTTCGTCCGCCAGAACGATGGGAGCAGCGGCAAACAGACTGATCACAGCGATCAGTGAGAAACGATGAAAAGAAGACAGCATGACTGGACCCTCGAATCGTGGCGGTGTTCGGTAAAGGGGCGGCTGAGCGTGCCACGCAGAACTCTGCCCTGCTGTTCATCGACTACGCCTGTGCGGCATATGACGAACAGCTAAACAGCAGTGTAGTGATTGCGGTAAATACGGACCAAGGTTAGAAAGATTCAAAGCCGCAACCGCGTGCGCCGAAACTCGGCCGCGTGCGCGGAAATTCGAATGACGAAATTCGAATGACGAATTAATGTTCAAATGACGAATGACCAATGATCCAACGCTTCGTCATTTGAATATTCGAACATTCGTCATTGTTTCGAATTTCGTATTTCGTCATTCGAATTTCTCCCCTATTCGCCCAGCGTTTTTTTGCGGCGAAGGATGTGGTGGTAGTGCTGGGCGAAGCGGTGTGCCTCGTCGCGGATCGCCTGGCACAGGCGCAATCCGAGATTGTCGCGGCCGAGGCGGATCGGCTCGCTGCGGGCCTGCGTAAAAAGCAGCTCTTCCTTTTTAGCCAACGCGATCACCATGGGTGGCTGCACGTTGAGTTGATCGAAGGACTCCTGGGCTGCATGCAGTTGGCCGAGCCCGCCGTCGATCAGGATCACGTCCGGATACAGCTCCTGGCCGGCGCCCGCGTCACGATAGCGGCGGCTGACCACTTCGCGAATGGCCATGTAGTCATCATTGGTCACCGAGCGGATGCGATAGCGACGGTACTCGTTCTTCAGCGCCCGCCCATCGACGAAACAGACCTTGCTGCCGACGGTTTCACCACCCTGCAGATGCGCGATATCAATGGCCTCGATGCAACGGATCGGTTCGCTAAGCCCCAGTGTCCTGCGAAGTGATTCCAAACCCTTCCGGGGGTCGAGATTGAAAACTTCGGTTTCGGGTTGCCATTGCTGGCTGCGCTTGCCGCGCTCGTCGAGTTTTTCAATGGCCCGCATCTGGTCGCGCAGCACCGCCGCCCGCTCGTACTGCTGATCGGCCGACGCAGCATCCATCTCCTGCTTCAGCTCGCGCAGCATGACCGAGCGTTTGGACTCGATGAACCGGATGAAGCGATCGATATCCTCGCGGTAGGCCTGTTTGCTGATGCGAGCGCCGCAAGGGCCGGTGCACTGCTTGATCGGATAGAGCAGACAGGGACGGAAGAACTTCAGTTGCGGATCGTCAGCTTTGATCTCCAGGTGGCAGGTGCGGAACTTGAACACGCGCTGAAGCAACTGCACGCTCTGACGCAGGGCATAAACGCTGGTGAACGGCCCGATGACCTTCGCTCCCCCCCGGAAGTGGGGATCGGACAAATCCCGTGTGATATAGACGCCGGGAAAGTCGTCCTGGACCGTAATGACCAAATAGGGAAAACTTTTGCCGTCGGTCAGCCGCTGGTTGAAACGGGGGTGGATGTCCTTGATCAGGCGGTTCTCGGTCAGCAGCGCTTCCCATTCGCCTTCGCATTCGATGACGTCGAAGTCCTCGACGATCTCGAGCATGGGCTGCTTCTTGGGTGAGCCCAGGTCAGCCGATAGCACGAAATAGCTGCCCACGCGATCGCGCAGACGGGCCGCCTTGCCCACGTAGATCACCCGCCCCTGGGTATCTTTCATCAGGTACACCCCCGGCACGCGCGGCAATTCACGGGCCTTGGCCAACAGATCATCCAGCCTGGGGCGGCGGTCAGACATCCACGGCATTGTAGAGCGCGACTACGGCCCAACGTAACGCAGGCGATAGATCGTCTTGCCCGCGTCGTCACTGATCAGCAGCGTGCCATCGGGCGCCACCACCACATCCACCGGCCGGCCCAGCACCTGCCCGTCGTCGGCCAGGAACTTGACGTAAGGCAGTTGCCCGTATGGCCTGCCATCTTCAAAGAGCACGCGCGCCAACTGGTAGCCAGCCCGGGTCGAGCGGTTCCATGAGCCGTGGAAGGTGACGAAGGCGTCGCCGTGCGTTTCAGGCGGGAACTGATCCGCATCGTAGAAGCACATCGCATTGGGCGCCCAGTGCGCGGGCGTGCACCACTGCGGCGGAATCGTGCGGGCAGCCAGGTCGATGATGTCGGGGTGCTGCTGATACTCGATGCGCGGCACGCGATTGCCGGTGATGAAGGGGTGGCCGTAGAACCCGCCTTCGACGTAGAGGTTCATCTCGTCGGGTGGATTCAGATCGGTGATGGGCTGCCGGTCGTTGTCATCGCCCAGGGGTTTGCCGAACCAGTCGGAGCCATGATCCATGCCCCAGATTTCCGGAGGGTTGCTGCCCGGGCGGACGAGCAGTTTCTCGGTGTTGCGCAGGCCCTTGGCGAACAGTTTCTTGTCCGAGCCGTCCAGGGCGAAGGACCAGATTTTCTCGCGTTCGTCGTCTTCGCGGGTGTCGTTGGCATCGACGTCGGTGATGTTGCCCGGATCGCCGACGGAGGTGTAAATGCGACCATCATGGATCAGGATGGACCGCCACCAATGGCCGCCGGTGGCGTCGGGCAGTTGCGAGCGCCCGATGACGGTCTGGAACTGATCCGCCTTGCCGTCGCCGTTGGCATCAGCCGCCCGATGGATGGCCCCGGGCTGGGTGAAGTAGAGGAATCCATCGAACCACTGCATGCCGTGAGCCTTGGGATAGCCGCGGACGAAGGGCGTGACCGCTTCGAAATAACCATCGCCGTCGTCGTCAGTGAAGCGATAGATGTCTCCGCCGGAGGGATGGGAGACGTAAAGCTGGCCGTTGTCATCGAAGACCATGAAGCGTGGCCCGAACTCGCACCGAGCCGCGATGGTCAACTCATATCCCTGCCGCACCCGGATCCCATCCGGGGTTGGAGGTGCGGGCTGGGACTGTGCAGCAGCAGGAACCAACAGGAAGATGAAACAGGCAGCTTTGAGCATCATGGCCCACATTGTAAGTCAGCCCGCGAGGCAAAACGAGATGCAAATCCCGCGTGCCCCTCTCTGCCATCCCTTGGCCAGTTCACCGCCCTGGTCGCACGGCATACAGACGCAACTCATGCGTCAAGGCGTACCGACTTCAGCCGCATGCCAGCCCCCCTCACCAGATCAAGCCATCACCCCAAGCAGGCAATTCATCAACCATAAAAAGCCACCGCCCCGCTTGACAACAGATCGCATTTAGGCTAAATGTATTCCCCTATGAGCAGGCCATTGATGACGGAAGCGGATCGCAGGGACGTGTTCCGCGGGTTGGCTCATCCGCTGCGGCGGCGGGTGCTGCGGCGATTGGCGGAGGGCGAACGCACGGTCGGACAGTTGCTCAGCGATCTGGACATCGCACTGCCCACGCTCTCACGTCATCTGTTGCTGCTGCGGGAGACAGGCCTGGTCAGCCAGCGGGTGCAGGGGCCGTACCGGCTTTACCGCCTCAACAAGCCAGCAGTGCGTCGCATGCAGCAATGGGCCACGCAAATCGCCTGAACGTGCCACCTCGCTAATGATGGGGGCATGAAACGCCACACGGGTTGAAAGGGTGGCTCAGGACGGCTTCAACAGCGGCTCCAGCCGCTAAACTCGAAATCCGAAACTCGAAACTCGATATAAATCCCAAATCGCAAATCCGAAACGGATTGGCGGCCGGCATCAGTTTCGAGTTTTGAGTTTTATGTTTATTTCGAGTTTCGGATTACGAGTTTTTACCCCCCACGTGGCGTATCATGCATCCGGAACGGGGGTCGTTGTCGTCCAGCCGGGAACGATTCGTTATGCTGGTGCCATGGCGACGCCGATCATGTCGGATGTGACCACCGAGGGCATTCGCGTGGGAGCGCGTGCCTACTACCTGCCCGAGGAGTCGGAGCCGGATAAACACGAGTACTATTTCGGCTATCGCATCCTGATTCTCAATTCCTCATCGCACACGGTGCAGTTGCTCAGCCGGCACTGGCAGATCATCGACGGCTCGGGCACGCAGCAGGAGGTCGCTGGCGACGGCGTGGTGGGCGAGCAGCCGATCCTTGAGCCCAACCGTGCGTTCAAATACGCCAGTTTCTGCAAGCTGCCCACGCACTGGGGCACGATGGAAGGCCACTACCGCATGCGGCGAGAGGACGGCTACGAGTTTGACGTCCAGATCGGCCGGTTCTGGCTGACGACGGAGAATCAGGCTTGAATGCCCGGGGTGGTTACCGGGACTGAACGCATCGGCTTCTTGCGATGCGAGGCATTGTTATACTGCCGGGATGTCGCGAACCGACAACGAGCAATTCGACGCCCTGCCGATCTCACACGCCCAACAGGAAACCGACCGCACCACGCTGGGGGAGGCGATCTGCCGGATCGCCGGGTTGTTTGCCCATCGCGGCTGGATGCTGGGTGGCGGCGGCCACCTGAGCGTGGCTTTACGCCGGGACCCCACGCGGCTGCTGATCACGCCCGACGGCTGCGACAAATCGACCCTCGAGCCGAGCGATTGCCAGGTGCTGGAGGATGAGCAGATCGACAAAGCCTGGCCGCAGGCGCAACTGCATCGTCTGCTGGTGCAGCAGGCCGGTGCGGGTGCGGTGATCGTCACCCAATCGCCGGCGAGCATGGCGGTGAGCGAGCACTGGGCCGGCCAGGACGGACTGACGCTGGAGGGTTACGACCTGCTGCGTCACCTGCCCAACGATCGGCCGGCGGACCGGTTGTGGTTGCCGATCCTGCCGCAGATCAATTCGATCCACGGCGCTTCGGAGCGGCAACTGGTGGCCATGCTGAACGACCCCCGCCGGCCGGTGCAGTGCGGGTTGCTGATCCGTCGCGGCGGCTCGATCAGTTGGGGCCAGAGCCTGGAGAAGGCCCGGCTGCACGCCGAGCTGTTGGAAACCCTTTTTGCCGCCACCGTCAGCCGCAACGCCCTGAAATAATCTCGGGAGAGCACGATGGCTCGCATCCTGTTGGCTGCGTTTGTCGGCAGCGTCATCCTCTACGTCTGGGGCGTGCTGGCCTGGCTGGTTTTGCCGATCCACAGCGGATCGGTCCGTGACCTGTACGGGGCGCAGCAGCCGCTGCAGCAGTTGGCGACCGTGGCGGACAAGCCGGGGGTGTATGTCTTTCCACCGCTGCCGGCCGAACTGAACGATCCGCAGGTCTATCAGGCGGCCGCGCATGTGCACGAGCAGGGGCCGGTGGGCGTGCTGGTGATCGACCCGGATGGAGCGGCCCTGATGCCGCCGGGGACTTTCGTGATCGGTTACCTGCTGAACCTGCTGGCAGCGAGCGTGGCGGCGATGCTGCTGGCGGCCACGCGGGTCCGCCGGTACCTGGCACGGGTGGGTTTTGTGGTGCTGCTGGGGCTGCTGCCGGTGCTGCTGGCCGATGCCATGAACTGGAACTGGATGCACTATCCCGCGGATTACACGCTGGCGATGATCGTAGACCGGCTGATCGGATTCCTGCTGCTGGGTCTGGCGTTGGGGGTCATCATCCGCATGCCCGGGCCGGGCCAGGCATGACAGGTAAACTCGAAATCCGAAACACGAAATTCGAAATAAATCCCAAATCCAAAACCTCCACACAGACCATGTCAGCAGCGTTCCCTGTTGAAGTTTGAGTTTATTTCGAGTTTCGAGTTTCGGATTTCGGTTTTGGGGGCTTGCTTGACGTTATCGCCGCGGTGACCGATACTTCCGTGACTGTGGAGCCTTCAGGGAGCATGGGCATGAAACGTAGCTGTAGCGCCTGGCTTTTGGCCTTGACCTTCATCGTGGCCGGCTGTTCATCCAGCGGCGGCTCGCCCGACCAACACTACCGTAGCGACGGCCAGGGCCTGGTGATTGGCGCCAACGCCGCCTTCGACCTGGGCTTTCGACCCCACTGGGCCAGCGATCTGAAGCTGCCCGGCTCGGTTGATTTGGTCGCTGCGGTCGTCCTCGACGATCAACTGATCACAGTCACCAGCCAGCGCGTGGTCACCGCCATCAGCATCCGCACCGGCAAGCCCATGTGGAATGTGCAGATCGGCACCGAGCTGGAAAACCTGTACGCCCCCATCCGCTTTGAGAATTCCATCTACGTCAACTCGCAGTCCACCATGTACGAGCTGGACCCGATGTCCGGCGACATCCGCAGTTCCGGCCCGCTGGATGAAACGGTCATCGATGGCCCCATGCTGGTTGATGACAAGGCGATGTTCGGCACCGTCAACGGCACCATCTATGCCCACAGCCTGATCACCGGCCGCTATCGCTGGAAGTACAAGCTGACCTCGCGCATCGCCACCCGCCCGATCTCAGTCGGACTGAACGTCTTCGCCGCCGACATCAAGGGCACCTACATCATGATCGACGCCTCCACGGGTAACCCCTCGTGGCAGGGCCGAACCTTCGGCGCCGTGACCGTGCCCCCCGCTTACGATCGCACCAGCCTCTACATCGCCTGCAACGACACATTCCTCTACGCACTCGATCGCGCCACCGGCCAGGACAAGTGGAAGTACCCCGCCGCGGCGGCTCTGACCCAGGCGCCCATGGCCATCGGCACCAATGTCTATCTGCCCGTGCCCGGAAAGGGACTGGTCGCGCTGGACACCGTCGATGGCAACAAGCCGCGCTGGGTGATCAACGAACAGATCAAACCCGTCACCGGCAAGGGCGACAACCTGCTGGCGCTGGCTGCCAAACAACTGTTGTTGATCGAGGCTGACAGCGGGCGCATCGTGCGCCGCGTGCCCACCAACGACCCGGTGGCCCGCACGCTGATCGGACCCGACGATAGCCTGATCCTGATCTCACCGCGCGGTCGCATGATCCGGCTCGATCCGGTTTAAGTTTCCTTCGATTCCTCCCGGGTGTTTCCGCATGACCGATCTGGTCCCCATCAAAACCGCCCTGCTGTCGGTCAGTGACAAGACTGACCTGATCCCCTTCGCTCGCGCCCTGGTGCAGCACGGCGTGACCATCGTCTCGACTGGCGGCACCGCCCGCGCTCTGGCCGAGGCCGGCCTCGAAGTCACCAGCATCGAAAAAGTCACCGGCTTCCCCGAGATGATGGACGGCCGCGTCAAGACCCTGCACCCCAAGGTCCACGGCGGACTGCTCGCCCTGCGCGACAAACATGCCGACGCCCTCAAGCAGCACCACATCACGCCCATCGACCTGGTGGCGGTCAATCTCTATCCCTTTGAGAAGACCGTCGCTAAGCCCGACGTCACCGACGAGGATGCCATCGAGAACATCGACATCGGCGGCCCGTCCATGATCCGCAGCGCCGCCAAGAACCATCGCTACGTCACCTGCGTGACCGACCCCGCGCAATACGACCGCGTCACCACCGACATGGCGGTCAACAAAGGCGCCACGCGACTAGCCCTGCGCCGCGCCCTGGCCACGGCCGCCTATGCCCGCACCAGTGCTTATGATGCCGCCATCACCGCCTGGATGAGCAGCCGCTGGTCCGACGCCCCGCCCTTCCCGGAAACGCCGCGAACCACCCATGCCGACTGAAGTCGGCACGCCCCGGCGAACCACCCCGGCGTGTCGGCTTCAGCCGACATGCTATGATCCCCCTCATGGGTGATCCCCGCTTCATCCATCGCTCACGCACCAGCACCCGACGCCAATTCGATCACCGATATCGCTTCGAGCATTGGTATCTCGACAACCAGGTCTATTCCCTCACCGCTCGCGTCCGTGACCGCCTGCCCGCCTTCGCCGGCGAGCAGTCCAAGGCCACCTTCTGGCAGCAATTCGACCGCTACACCACCCAGTGCGGCTTCACCCCCTGGGTCACCTCCCTGCTCGACAATCACTGGCACAGCCTCGGTTACCTGCGTCAAGGTTCACAGCTTCTTCGCATGATGCGCCTGATCCACGGCAGCGTCGCCAAGCTGGTCAACGACCTGCTCGAAGACGTGCCGACTTCAGTCGGCATGCCCCCAGGACGCATCGCCCCACCCTTTTGGCGCGACAGCGGTCACCAGAACTACTTCGACGGCTGCCTGCGCGACCTGAAGCAGGGCCGGCTGACCTATCGCTACGTGCTGACCCAATGTCGCCGCCACGGCATCTGCCACGATCCACACGACTATCCCCACACGCGCGTCAACGTCGAAATGGACCGCGCCCTGCGCCGCGCCGAGCAGTTACAGGCCTTCCTGCACGGTGTCGGTTACAAGCGATACGGCACACGCGCCGCTGACCATGCCGACTAAAAGTCGGCACGCCCCTGCATAACGCCCCCCCGGCGTGTCGGCTTCAGCCGACATGTCCCTCCCGATGAGCTACACTGATCCCCCATGCTCCAACTGCTGACCACCGCTGGTGGCGTGGCGCTGATTTTGTTCGCCATTCGTTTTCTGCGCAAGGGACTCGACCGTCTGTTCGGGCCGCGCCTCGGCGATTGGATGCGCCAACTGGCTGAATCACGCTGGCGAGCCTTTCTCACCGGCGTCGGCGTCTCCGTGCTGGCGCCGTCCAGCACCACCATGAGCCTGCTGGCGGTGCAGGCGGTGCAGGAGCGGCAGCTTTCGGTGCGGCAGATGTTCGCGGTCGTGCTGGGCGCGGACGTGGGGTTGACGGTGATGGTGCTGCTGATCTCGCTGCGCCTGGATGCGTATGCCCCGATCCTGCTGCTGATCGGCGTGGTGCTGTTTCAGTTCACGCGCTCGGGACGCTCACGCGGCATCGGGCAGGTGATGATCGCCATCGCCTTCATCTTCATGGCCATCGGCATCATCAAGACCACCGCGACCGCAAGCGAGCCCAGCGAACATTTCAAAATGCTGATCGAGGCGGCCGGGTTCTATCCGCTCATTCTGGCGCTGATCATCGCGGCCCTGACCGTGGCGGTGCAGTCCAGCACGGCGACCATTGGCCTGGTCATCGCCCTGGGCGCAGCAGGCGTGGTGGGATTGAACGTGGCCCTGGCGGCCGTCGTCGGCGCCAACGTGGGCATCGCCCTCAACACACTGATGGTGGGCTGGCGACAGATCGACAGCCGCCGCCTAGCACTGGCGAACCTGCTGGCCAAACTCACCATCGCCGCGGCGGTGCTGGCCCTGTTGCCGCAGGCGGCCGAGACAGTTTCCGCCATCCCCGTCGGCATGGACAAGCAGACTGCCCTCTCGCACTGTGCGTTCAACATCGCCACAGCCGCCCTGTTCCTGCCGCTGATCGGGCCCATGATGCGCCTGGTCGCCGCCATCACGCCCGCGCGGTCTATGCAGGAAACGGAGCGCTTCGGGCCGCGCTATCTCAACGAAGCCACAGGCGGCAGCCTGGCCCTGGCGCTCGGCCAATCCATGCGCGAAATCCTGCGCGTCAGCGAGATTGTCCGCTCCATGCTCGAAGATGCCTGGCGGGCCCTGCGCGATCAGGACGAAGCCCTGGCCCGGCAGGTGCAGGAGCGCGACGACCAGGTTGATCTGCTGGACGGCCAGATCAAGAAATACCTGGCTGCTCTGGCCGCCGCCGAGGGCGAGCGTGATGAGCGCGGCGAGATCATGCGGCAGATGCGATATCTCAACGAACTGGAAACCATCGGCGACCTGATCGACAAGAATCTGGCCGAGCTGGCCGTCAAACGCGCCACGCAGCAGGTGCGCTTCAGCGATGCCGGATGGGCGGAGCTGGAGGGTTTCTATGACAAGGTGCGCCAGAACGTGCTGATCGCGGAGAACGCTTTCCACAGCCGCGATCCAGTGCTGGCCCAGCGCCTGCTGCGACACAAGGATCGGCTCAGCGAAGAGGACCGCGTGCTGCGCGACCGCCACTTCGCCCGCCTGCGCCAGGGTGAAACGCAGACCCACGAATCCAGCGCCATCCACCTGGACGTGCTGACGCACCTGAAGCGCATCAACAGTTGCGTCACCCACGTGGCGTATGCTCTGGTGGAGCAGAAGTAAAAAGCGAAAAGTGAAAAGTGAACATTAGTGGGACCGACGCCCCCTCCCATTTTCACTTTTCACTTCTCACTTTCCCGATTGCACCCCGCACCGCGGCCACCTACCATAAAACCATGCCGCCACCGCCTCTGATCGCCAGCACCACCGGGCAGCGGTTCGCCGTCGCCGTGGCCATGGCGGTGCTCTTGGTCTGCTCGCTGGCTGTTGCTTACACCTACTCGCACGCAGACCCCGCGCAGCACGAGCGACGGGCGGCGGGTAATGCCGGCTCCATCGAATTGAGCCTCGGTGAGCAGTGGCAGACCCAGGAACCGGGCCCGTGGGCCCAGCTTCTGCCCGCAGCTACGGTCTTTGTCGATACAGGTCGAGCCACGCGGCAGTTGGTGATCAGTCCGTTGGCGAATGATCAGCCGATCGAGCCGCAGCAGTTGACGATGAAGCTGCTGGAGGCGGTGGCCCAGGGCCCGACGCAGGTCCAGCCGCCGCACGGCCTGCACGACTCGCGCACGGGGATGACCTATTACGAGTTGTACGCTTACAGCCAGGAAGCCGACCGCGTGGTGATGCACCTGTTTGCCGTGGTCGGCGGCGGCGGGCCTGATCATGGGCACGTGGTCCTGATTTACATGCGTGACGCGATCGACGACGAAATGATGTCCCGCTACGACCTGCTGCTGTTTCGCAGTATCTACCGCTCGGCGACTTTGCCATGAAACGATGGACGATGTTGTTGCTGTGGTCCGTGTGGCTGGGCCTGACTTCGGTCGTGGCGGCGCAGGACTCACTGCTGAGCGCCCAGCGCTGGAGCGAGGATGGGTTTGGACTTTCACTGGCCCCGCCCCAAAACGCCCAGGTGCTGGATCGGCCCACGGGCGACGCCCTGGCCATCTTCCAACTGGTTGACGGCACGCAGATGTCGCTGTTCATCCGCCAGTCGCCCGACGAGTTGAGCATCGATGCGCTCAAGAAAGAAGCCGCCCGCCAGTTCACGCTGCCCTATCCTTCCTGGCTGCCCATGGACGATCCCCATCCGCTGGAAAGCGTGGGCGACCGTGCTGCCGGGCGGTTGTACATGGCGGTGCCGGATGAGAAAAACGGCAACTGGGTGATGGGCCACGTCTTCGTGCTCATCGATCCGTACACCTTCGTCAACATTCAGATGACCACCTCGGCCGCGGGCTTCAAGGATGCAGCCAGGCTCTTTGATGCGGTGATTCAGAGCATTGCGTTCATGGACCCGCATGAGCTGGACAAGCTGCGAACCGAGCAGCTTCAGGCGGGGGACGCCTGGCTCAAATCGATCAACCGTCAGCAGATGCTCCAGGCCAATCCACCGCTGTTGTGGCTGCGCATCACCAGGGACGGCAAGGACCTGGGCTACATGCGCCTGCAATGTGCCGCCGAGCAGCAACTGGGCCTCGACGGCATCAGCGTGCAGATGCGCGGCCACATCGAAAGCGACGGCAGCGTGGATGAACTGTTCGGCGATTATTTCGAGTCAATGGATCGCAATCAGGAAGTCTGGTCGCAAGGTATCACCCGCCGGCCGATCTCGTCAAACACTGGCGGCTCATTGCCCGGGCCGGGCCAGCCTGCCGACACCGGCACCCTGCGCGAGACGGCCGTGCGCAGCGGCGGGCTGATCCAGTTGACGCTGGAAAGCCCCACCGAGCGACGCACCGAACAGAACGCCCGCCACTGGCAGACGCCGGACGTAGCCTATCTGTCGCAGGTCAATCGCCTGCTGATGGGCCCGATGCTGCCGCACCGCGCCATGAAAATGGCTTTCTACTGTTACAACACGGCTGCGGGCAACATCGTGCTCTACAGCCTGAGCATCGAGCCGATCCTGCAGGGCCCCCAACGCGGCGGTCTGAGCGTCAGCGTGCGACCGGCCCCCACCGAGCCTTTGCAGCAATTCATCTACGACGCCAGCGGCCGACTCGTGGAATGGTCCAGCGTCCACGGCCGCGTGCTCAAACCCAGCACGCCCGAGGAACTGCGGAAAATATGGAATATACAGTGAGAGGCACCAAGGCACCGAGGCCCCGAGGCACCAAGGGATTGCCAAAGCAGCCGCATACACAACCCTTGGTCCCTTGGTGCCTCGTTGCCTTGGTGCCTATTTAATTCATGGACCTTTCCATCCAACTTCCCGAAGGTCCAGCCCGACTGGCGATCACCGGCCCGGCGGAGCGGCACCTGAAGATCATCCGCGAAGCGCTGGCGGTGTCCATCATGGCCCGCGACTCGACCCTGCGCCTGCGCGGCGATGATCGGGCGGTGGCCCAGGCAGCCAACATCATCGAACGCCTGGCCCGGGCGGCCGAACGCGGCGAGGTGATAGACCGCCATCAACTGCTGGAGATGGTCGCTACCGTCGATGCCGTGCCGTTGGCCGGTGTCGGCAGCGCACGCGGACAGTTGCGCCTGTCCTCCGGCATGAGCGTTTACCTGGTCGGCCGCACCATCAAGCCCGCCACCGCCGGCCAGCGGGCTTACCTGGACGCCATCGAAAACCACGACCTGACCTTCTGCAGCGGTCCGGCTGGGACGGGCAAGACCTATCTGGCCGTCGCGGCCGCCACCGTCATGCTCAAGCGCTCGCTGGCCCGCAAGCTGGTCCTGGTCCGCCCCGCCGTCGAGGCCGGTGAAAAGCTCGGCTTCCTGCCCGGCACCATGCAGGAGAAGGTCAATCCCTATCTGCGCCCGCTGCTGGACGCCCTGCACGACATGATGCCGTTCGACCAGATCGAGCGCTTTATGGCAGCCGATCTGCTGGAGATCATCCCCTTGGCGTTCATGCGCGGGCGCACGCTCAACGATGCGGTGGTCATCCTGGACGAAGCTCAGAACACCACCCGCGGGCAGATGCTGATGTTCCTGACCCGCCTGGGCCAGGGCTCGAAGATGATCGTCACCGGCGACACCAGCCAGATCGACCTGCCCGACCCGCGCGACAGCGGCCTGGTCGATGCCGTGCGGCGACTGCGAAGGGTGCCCAACGTGGCCATGGTCAGCCTCAGCGGGCAGGACATCGTGCGGCACAGCCTGGTGCAACGGATCGTGGAGGCCTATGCCCCGGCCACTGGTAAACGCAAGCCGAAGGGTCGGTCCGAGGAAGGCGGGCAGGATTCTTCGACGCCATAAAACAAGGTATTATCATGCCTTGCATTCATCTTAGGCAAAAATGACATCCCAAAGGACCTTTTCGGCTGTATCGCCGATAAAATATCGGTCCCCCTTAACGGGACTGACGCTCGATCCACCACCATGCCCAAGCCGCTTATCAGCACCGCCCGCCGCCGCGAGGTCCGCAAGAGCGTGCCCCGGCGATCCTCGGCCATGGCCGCCGCCGCCCGCGACCGCCGGGTGATGTGGGCGGTGCTGTTCGTGCTGCTGCTGGCGGCCGGGTCCCTGGCGGTCCTGCAGTGGCCCGGCGACGAGGGGTTCCACTACCCCAACCAGGTGCTGGAGAAGCCGATCGTCTCGCGGGTAGAGTTCCAATACGAAAACATCGAGGAGACGCGCATCCTGCGCGATCAGGCCGAGCGGGCCTGCTACAACGTGTACATCGCCAACGAAGCCTACCTCGAAGAGCTGGACCTCAAGCTCGAGAGCCTGCTGAGCAGCCGCAACGAGATGAGCGAGCAGGACCTGCCGGTGCGGGCCAAGCGCAAGCTGGACAGCTACGTCGAAAACAGCAAACCCATCATGCAATGGGAACAGGACAAGCGCGAATTTCTCATCAAGATGTTCGAGTTGGTGATCCTGCGGGCCCCGCGCTTCAACATCGAGCGCGAGCTGGGCTCGATGCTACTGATCACCGTGATACCCCCGGAGCGCTTTGTTGAGGTGCTGCCGGAGCATCTGTCTTCGCCGAGCGATTTCTTCAGCGTCGAGGATGTGGAGACGATGGCCAGGAACGTGGTCTTCGCCGCACGCGCCTTCCACGATGAGGCCCTGGAGAAGGTCGTCGTGCAGATGGTGATGAAGGAGGGCGAAGCCCAGCCGACCTACCTGTTCAACAAGCAATTGACCGATGAGCGCAAAGACCTGGCTCGCAATGCCGTGCAGCCGGTGACCTACAGGCACAAGGCCCAGGAGGTGCTGATCCCCGCCGGCAAGACGCTCGACGATCAGGACATGGACCTGATCCGCATGGAGCAGCGCGAATACCAGCAGAGCACGCCGCTGACCGCCAGGCTCGCCCGCACCGGCGGCACGCTGGCCATGCTGCTGCTGATCGCCAGCGGTTTGTGGATGTATGTGTTCGCCTATCAGCACCGCGTGACCCGCAACGCCATGCGCGGGCTGGCGGTGACGCTGCTGCTGCTGCTGGCCGAGGCCCTGGCGGTGGGCCTGGCCCTGATGAAGCAGAACCAGACGTTCTTTTATGCGGTCACGGTCTTTCCGCCGCTGATGGTGACCATGGTGCTGGCCATCGCCTACGACCAGCGTTTCGCCCTGGCGGTGGGCTCAGCCTGCTGCGGACTGGTGGCCATCGCCCTGGGCCAGAGTGCCGCCTTCGCCCTGATCCCGCTCAGCGGCGTGGGCATTGCCGTGGCCATGCTGGCGGAGGTGCGCACCATCTCCAAGCTGGTGCGGGTGGGCCTGGCCTGCGGACTGATGATGGGGATCGCCACGATCTGTGTCTCCATGGCGACCCGACCGCTGACGCTGGAGGGGGCTTTGCCGCGGATTCTGTGGGACGGGTTCTGTGCCGTGCTGGGCGGACTGGGCGCGGCGTTGCTGGTGCAGGCGGTGCTGCCGGCCATCGAGCGGCTGTTCAAAGTGACCACAGCCATGCACCTGCGCGAGTTGACCGACGTGACGCTGCCGTTGCTGCAGCGACTGGCCCAGGAAGCGCCCGGCACCTATCAGCATTCGCTGCGCATCGCCGACATGGCTGAGGCCGCCGCCGAAGCCATCGGCGCCGATGGCCTGCTCTGCCGCGTGGGCGCGCTGTATCACGACATCGGCAAGACCAACAAGCCGCTCTACTTCATCGAAAACCAGGGCGGTGGCCCCAATCGCCACGCCAAGCTTTCACCTGCCATGTCGTTGCTGATCATCGTCGGCCACGTCAAGGACGGCATCGAAATGGCACGCGAGTACAAGCTGCCCCCGGAGGTGCGCCACTTCATCGAGAGCCACCACGGCACCACGCTGGTCGAGTACTTCTATCACGCCGCCCGCAAACAGAAGGAAGCCGAGGACCAAGGCGCGCCCAGCGAGTTTGAGTTCCGCTACCCCGGCCCCAAGCCCCAGACGCGCGAGGCTGCCATCATGCTGCTGGCTGACAGCGTCGAGGCCGCCGCCCGCGTCATCAGCGAGCCGACGCCCATCCGCATCGAGCAACTCGTGGACAAGATGGCCAACAAACGCCTGATGGACGGCCAGTTCGACGAGTGCAATCTCACCCTCTCCGAGCTGCACCTGATTCAGCAGTCGATCACCAAGATGCTCTGCGCCATCCATCACGCCCGCATCAAGTATCCCGGCGAAAAGCCCAGTGAACCGAAGCCGCAGCCGCAACCGCAGGCGCCGCAGCCGCAGACCCAGTCAGCCTGATCAATCCGAAACCGGCGGGGGCGCTTCCGGGGGCGGGGCACGGATCAAGTGATGATTGCTTGATTGCTTGATTTCCTGAATTGTTGGCATTCCTGGCATTCAGGGATTCACCACTTCCCTTGCAGGCGGCGGCGCGATGCGTATGCGGTGACGCCTTGCTGCCATGTCGATGATGCGTTGAATCGTCGCCTGATCACCGGCTTTGGATGCGGCGTTCAGCCAGTCCACATAGATGGCCAACAGAAGCTCGCCGGCTTGCTGGTCGTCCTTCAACTTCAGCACCTGATCGGCCGCATCCAACGCCTGCTCATGGCGGCCCAGAACACTGCGTGCCTTGGCCAGGGCTGACCAGTCGCCGCGCAGGTTCGGCTGCAGTCGCACCGCATGCTCCAGGGCCTCCACCGCCCCGGGCAGGTCCCCCACCTGTGACAGCGAGCGGGCCAGTTTGTCATAGATGGACGCCTGGGTCGGCTCCATCTGAATCGCGATGCGGAACTGCTCGGCCGCTTTGGCGTGATCGCCCTGAATCTGCTCGAGAATGCCGAGGTTGACGTGGGCATCCCAGAATCCGTAGCGCTGCGGCGCTTGGCGACCGTGATTCTCCAGCCAGCGATTGCGATGCAGCCAGCGCTCGTAGCGCGGGCCGGGCTGGCTCTCCAGCGACACCACGTATTCGAGCAGTTGCCGGGCGCGGGCCAGTTTGGCCGAATCCCACGTGGACGGATCGTTCTTGTCTCCGGCCGCCTGGGCCAACTCCATGTACAGCACCGCTTCGTTGGTCCACATGGCGGCCTTCAGACTCGGGTCCAACGGCTCGAGGATCTGCCCAGCCCGTTCGATCAAACGCATGGCTTCCTGCGGGTCGTCTGGAAAGATCAGCTTGGCATACTCCAGCAACCCGGTGGCGTTCCGCGGGGCATCACGGACGCAGCTTCTGCGCAGCGACAACTGATCACGCCAGACCTCACAACGAACATGCGTCCGCCATGCCAGGGCCACGGCCAGCAGCAGCGCCGCGGTGATCGTCAGTCTGGGCCTGCCCACCGCAGCCGCGGCCGCACCCAACGCGATGCACAAGCCCGCCAGCGGCAGGTACATCAGCCGATCGCCCATGTTCGTGCCGATCACCAGCACCAGGTTACTGACCAGGAACCAGCCCAGCAGCATCATGGTCAAACCCAACGCCGCGGCCGCTCCCAGCCGCGTGCGCCGCAAGCGCGGCCGCCAGCAGACAATCGTGATTCCCAGCGCCAACGCCAGCAGAATCAGACCACTGAGAAACCAGACGTTCAGCGGACTGTCGATCAGGGGTATCTCATTGAAGTTGTACAGGACACTCATCCACTGCGGCCAGAACATCAGCCGCACGTAGCGAGCCCACACGCCGATGGCTGTCATCCATTGCCCCGGCAGGTCGGCATGGGCGATGGGATTGGTCACATCCAGCAGACCCGTGGTCGGCCCGAACCCAGCCACCACCCACATGCGCCACGCCAGGGCCGCCGATCCCACGGCCGCCAGCGCCAGCCACTGTCGCCATGGAACCGCCTTGCCGAAGCGCACCAGGTCGCGCAGCAGCATCACGGCCGGCATCACAATCACCGACTCCTTGCTGAAGAATCCCACCAGCATGCACAATCCCGCCACAGCCGCCCATGACCACGGCCGCCCCTGCCCCGGCCCGCCCCGCTCCCACGCCAGCAGGGCCAGCAGGGCGAACCCCAACGCCAGCAGGTCTGCCCGACCCACCAGGTTGGGCACGATCTCCGTGGCGATCGGATGGGCTGCGAACAGCAGGCCCGTGATGAAAGCCGCACTTCGGCTGCCCGTCCAGCACCAGCTAAGACGCCACAGCAGCAGCGTCACCCCCAGGTGCAGCACCGCATTGACCGCGGCGAACGGCCAGGCCTGCTCAAAGCCCAGCACATTCTTCTCCACCCAGTAGCTGAGCATCGTCAGCGGCCGATACAGGGCATCCAGCGGCTGCTCGCCCCAGTAACTGCCTGTAAGCAAACGAGACAGCGGCACGCCCGGCTGAAGGTAATCCTGATCGGCGACGATCAGCCTGCCGTCGAGCACAAACTCCCGCGGCAAAGCGGTCAGAAACACCGCCGCCACCACAACGGCAAACACCACCGGCGGCAGGAATCGAAGCATGTGGCGCATTTCGAGATTATAAAGAAACGCTATCACGTTTAGCCCCGGCGGATACGCCGGGAAACCGCCGCGTGGCCGCGGCGGCTAAACGCGCCTGCCCATTCAATCGCGCGGTGCCGGCGGCGGGCCCTGATCCTCTTCTCCTTCCATTTCGTCACCGGACATATCATGCGCCGGGGCATCTGTCGGCGGACGTACCTGCTCCGGGGCCACGCCGATGACGCCGATGGCGATGCGCGAGCCGGCGTTACCCACCGGCTGACTGCCGTCATCGGGTTGAGCGTGCAGGACCACCGCCCGGCCGAGGATGGGATTCCGTTCGCCGCTGATCGAGATGTTGCTGAATGTGCTGTTGAGCCGGACCATGCCGTCCTGATCGGCGGTGACGTTGCCAAAGTCGCCGGCATGCCGCATGGGGCCGGAGTCCGGCAAGCCGTGCGGATGACCTTCGGGGTTGTAGTGCGAGCCGGCACTGGTGCCGTCGGGCGAGGACAGATCGCCGAACTCGTGGATGTGCATGGCATGGATGCCGCCGGCGGCCAGGTTCTTGATGGTCACTTCCACCGCCACGCCGTCCGTGGTTTGATGGAAGCGCACCACGCCGCGGGCCTGGTTGCCCTGGGTCGGCTGAAGAATGCAGATCGCCTCCGCCACCTGGGGCGCGGCCGAGTCGTGCGCAGCCGAGTCGTGCGCGTCGTCCTCGTGCTCGACCGGCAATGTCTGCACATAGCGAACCTGCGGCGTCTCGTGCGTCGCGGGTTTGGCGGTGGCCAGCACGATCACCGACACGAACAGCGTCAACAGGGCCAGGATGGTCAGTAATCCACGCATGTCGGCCTCGCTTTCTCTGCAAGTGCTGCGTTATTGTACGAAAGCCACGAGCCACGAGCCACTTGCCATCAGGGAAACCCATAGATGGCGGCCCTCCTCATGGCTCATGGCTCGTGGCTCATGGCTTCATCCCACCGACACCGCCGCCAGCGGCACGATCTGCTCGATCAACGCATCGCGGTCGTACGCCCGGGACAGATCGATCGGCAACCCCACGCCGTGGTTGTGATCGCTGGCCAGGATCAGCATCGTCTGACCTTCAATCTCGTAGCCCATCTCCGCAGGCTGATGGCCCAGCACGAACTGGCGGACGCCCCAGGCTTCGCCCAGCACGTCTGCCACCTTCTGCGTGTGATGGCGGCCCCAAACCAACTGATACACCGAGCCGGGGTTCTCCAAGTCATCCTCCGTCGGCAATCGTTCAATCACCGTGGAATCAAAGTGCTCCAACTTCCGGGGGGAGGGCAGACTGTGGCAGCACATCACGCCGTTGCCGCAGCGCACCGCCAGCAGGTAGCTGCGGATGAAGCGGTTCATGGCCGCCCGCACGTCATCGGCCCGATGGTCGTACAGGTACGCGATCCCCTCCTCAAAAGCGTCCACCACGTTGATGCCTTCTTTGAGAATGCCCTCCCCCAGCATCTGGGCCAGGTCGTGGTTGGCCTGCATGATGTGTACCTGCGCTGGGTACGCCAGCTTCAGGGCCGCCACCCGGGCCAGCAAGCGCACCGACAGGTCGCAGCCGTTGATCAGCCCCGGGCCGTGAATCAACTCGTGCAGGATCAGGTGATGGTCCGGCGATCGATCGAGCTCGGCCAGCTTGACCAGGCGCTGAAAGTTCATGCCGTGGTCGTGCAGGTCGCCGCTGATCAGCAGACGGCCGCGGCTGGGCAGATCGAGCACGCTCCCGCGCCGGCCGGCCTGCGCGAGGTTCGCTTCCGCCGCCCGCGTCAGCACGTCCATCACCGCGCCGCTGTCGCGTGTGTCCAATTCAGCCGAACGCTTTGAACTCATCCCGCCAGTATCCGACATTTGCCCACACCACGCCAAGACAAAGCACAGCCCACGAGCCTCAGGCCGTCAGGATTGCGATCCGTGGCGTGCTCGCTGAGGCTCGCGGATCATGGCCGGTGGCGTGCCTGATGAGCTTGATCCGCTTGGCCACAAACACGCGGACTGGCCCGCGCTCCACGTAGCAACGTGTCTCCCAGTAGCCGCTGACGATCACTCGCAGCCCTTCGACCGCCTGGGCCCTGGCGGAGCAGGCTGAGATGTCCACCTCCACCGCTCTGGCTCTAGCACGCACCAGCATCCAGCCGGTCGTCTCGCCCCCGATGGCGCTGAAACCCGATTGCAGCACACCGACCAGATGCTTCTGCGGCCTCACCTGGACGGCCGCGTCGCCGGCAAATGCCTGAGCCGACCAGCCTATCAGCGGGCATAGAACCACAACCCAGGTAAGCAGACGTTTGGCTCGTTTCATGACAGGGCTCCCGTGCCGGTGATGCTCGGCCACAAACATCATTCTATCACCACCCCGCCCTGCAAGCCCCCTCAAATTCAACCGCGGCGGGTTACACTTTCCATCATGGCGCACCTGCCGCTCAACCCGCAAACCGTCCTGCTGGCCTACGCCCAGGGCGCCTTTCCCATGGCCCAACCTGAAATTCGAAATTCGACATTCGACACTCGAACTTCGGACTCCGTCCACTGGTTCACCGCCGATCCCCGGGCCATTCTGCCGCTGGATGAGCGCTTTAGGGTCCGCCGCTCCCTGGCCCGCGTGGTGCGCAGCGGACACTTCACCATCACCCGCGACCGGGCCTTTTCGCACGTCATCGCCGCCTGTGCCCAGCCGCGACCGGGTGAGGCGGGCACCTGGATCAACGAGCCGATCATCCGCGTGTTCTGCCAGCTTCACGAGATGGGCTACGCGCACAGCGTCGAAGCCTGGCTGGAACGTACTGATTTATTTTGTCGGGTGCCACGGCCGCGCGTCGGCCGTGTCGATCATCGGGCACACGCGCACGCGGGTATGGCACCCGAAGCCAACCAGTCCCCGCTCGATCGCGGCGACGACCATGCCATGCAGTTAGTCGGCGGCCTCTACGGCGTGGCACTGGGATCTGCCTTCTTCGGTGAGTCGATGTTCTCCAACGCCCCCTATGCCTCGCAGGTCGCCCTGGTCCACCTGGTCGAGCACCTGCGGGCCCGGCATTTCGACCTGCTCGACGTGCAGTTCGCCAACCCGCATCTGCGCCAGTTCGCCGTGCAGGAGATTCCCGCCGGTGAATACCTGACCCATCTCCGCCGCGCCGTGGTCCAGCCCCCATGCTGGTAAAAACCATCCTCCCATTTATTGCAGGCCATGTTCAACCGTAGCGTTACGAAGCCCACGGTCTGCGTCCGTGAAAAGAGGAGGGCGCGGAGGACGCAGAGTAAGGCATGAGAAACCACAGATGACGCAGATTTCACAGATGATTTGATTCATAATCTGCGTCATCTGTGAAATCTGCGGTTCCCGCCTTCAAGCTATAATCTTCTCTGCGACCTGCGTCTCTCCGCGGTTCAATCCCTCTTGTCCAGACCGCAGCAGCAGGTTAAGCTCGCCGGGATGAAAAATATCCCGCCATATCGCATGGTGATCCAGCGCCTGGCCTTGCTGTTGACGTTGTGCCCCTTGATCGCACAAGTTGCTCTGGCACAATCACTTGGAATAGCCAGCGGCAAGCCCCTGCCGGCGGGTGAAGGTATCGATCAACTGTTCTCACCCAATGCCTACCGCGGTTACCCGCTGGGGGCGGCCAAGGTCACCGGCGGACAGCGGCCTGACATTTTCCTGACCGCGCCCAACGGCATCGAGCGCGGCTTCTACATCTGCCGCTACCTGCGCGACGGCGAACACGGCGAGCCAGTCTTCGCAGCGCCGGTGTCCATCACTCATCCGTTCGGCGATAAGAATCCCCCGACTGGAACCGTTTACCAGGATGATCAGGGCCGCGTCCATGGATTCTGGCTCAACAAGGGCAAACTCACCCACAGCCTCTTCGACGCTGCCGCCCGCACGTTCAAGGAAACCAACTCGCTCGACATCCCCGGCCTGCCCAACAGTGCCGGCCCAGTCGCCATTCATCCTCGCGACGGCCACATTGAGATCATCTATACGGTCGGAGACGGCACGTCATACCGACCGGAGGGCGATGACAGCAGCACCGACTACGTGCTCTACGACGGCACCGGCGCCTTCCGCGGCGGCTGGCCCTATATCGGACTTTATCGCGTCGTCGTTGATGACAAATTGCAGAACGTGATCTCATCGCCCGCGCTTTTCAGTCAGAGCAAGAGCGAAATCCTCTCCGGCTCGCAGGGCATGGACCGCATCAGCTATCCGCAAAACAATCTCAGCGGCTACATCGCCGGCTCGCGCCTCGGTGAGATCTATCTTTTCCCGCAGGCCAACGATGCCGCTTCCATGCTGTCATCGCGCATCGCCATCACCGATCCCGACGGCAACACGCTGCGCCATCCGATCAGCGACGGCGCGGCCATCGTTTATCCCAACGCAAGCGGCCAAGCGGTCGATCTGATCGTCGGTGGCGAAGGCGGATTGTTTTACTATCGCTTCACCGGCAAGTTCACCGACGACGGCCGACCGATGTACGAGCGGCCCGTGGCGGTGCTGGAAGCAGGCGGCAATCTGTTCACCGGCACGTTGCCCGTGCCCACCGTGGCGGACCTCGACGGCGACGGAGCAGCGGACATTCTGTGCGGCAATTCCGCGGGTTTTGTGCTGTTTTTCAAGAACCTGGCCGACAACGCCCAACCCCGCTTCGGCCACGGCGTTCCATTGCAAGCCGGTGGACATATCATCCACATTCAACCTGGCTATCACGGCATCCAGGGCCCCTTCGAAGCACGCTGGGGTTACACCTGCCCCACCGCTGCCGACTGGAACGGTGACGGCACGATCGACCTGCTCCTCGGCGACACCACCGGCAACGTCAACATCTACATCAACCGCGGCTCACCCACCGAGCCCAAGCTCGAAGCGGCGCATCCGATCTACAAAGACGGCCTGGAACTGCGCGGCACCTGGCGCGTCAAGCCCGGCGTCGCTCAGCTCGACGGCCGCATGGCCCTGTTCATCCTCGACGACGACAACGCTCTGCACCTCTACTGGCGCATCGATGACTACAACGTCGCCGACGGCGGCAAGCTGCACATGACCGACGGCAGCGACATCACCGCGCACCCCGGCGGCGAAGATGCACGTCCCGGCAACCGAGGCCGAAGCAAAATTGAAGCGGTCGATTGGGACGGCGACGGCCAAGTCGATCTGCTGATGGGCGGCGCCAAGCGCAACAGCGTGCCCGATCCCGAAACGGGTCAGCCCTGGCTGCGCTATCGCACGATCAATCCCTGCCTGCAGACGGTGTTGCTGCGCAATGTGGGCAGCAACGCGCAACCCGTGTACGAGCGGCCGAAGGTGATGCAAATCCTCGGCCAGGACCTGACCTTCGGCGCCCATTCCCAATCCCCGGCTGCGTGTCCTTTCGGCAATACTTCCGGGGGCCCGAGCCTGATCTACGGCATGGAGTCCGGGCACCTGTACTACTTCGCTCACCGCGATGTGAATTTCATTGAATAGCACCACATGTTAATACGGTGCCATCCTGTTGCTACACATGAACACGTTACCGTGTATTGCGTGAGATCATCGAGGGCGCCGCATTCACATGCGGCACTACGTCCCACATACAAAGCAGGTTTACGGTGACGCGGCAGCTTCCGCTTCGGCCAGCGCTGCGTCAATCTCGGCCTCCAAAGTCGCCTCCGCATTAGGATCGAAACCCACGTGCACGTGCAGGACTTTGCCGTCAGCGATGACGACGGTCTGCGGGATGCCCTGGACGCCGTAGGCGATGGAGATCGCGTTGTCCTGGTCCATGAGGATGGGCATGGTGAAGCCCTGCTCTTTCCAGAATGCGTTGGCGTCCGCGGGTGTTTCGCCGACGTTCACGGTGTAAACCGCAACGGATTTATCGTTGTCCCTGGCCCAGTCGCTGACCGCCTGGATATGCGGCAGCGCGGCGCGACAGGGGCCGCACCAGGTAGCCCAGAAGTCCAGCACCACCACCTTGGCTGCTTCATCCGCGAGTTTGTAGGGCTGACCCGTCGAGGTGACGGTTTCGATGAGCGGTGCATCCTGGCCTTCCAGTGCATTCTCCGCCCCCGCCGCAGCGCCGCCGCCGCCGCTGCCGGTGCCACCGCCACCGGCCTGCGTCATCTCCTGCAAGGTGGCATAGGCCTGGTCACTGCCTGCTTCGAACGCCAGGGCCTGCGGATCGAGAGGCTGGTTGTGTTTTTCGATCGTGTAGTCATAGCTGAGCGTGACCGATTCGCCGGCCGCGCCCTGGCCTTGCATGTTGATGTCCACTACGGCCTTTTGAATCAGATGCGTCTTGGCATCGACGTGCAGTGTCATCACGCCCATCGGCAGGTCCACGATCAACGTGTCCGGCGTTTCGCCTGCGCGCAGCGTATCGAGCATGCCGGCCGGATCATCGCCGACCAGCAGAATCACATCCACCATGGGCGGATCGAGTGCAGGCGGCAGGGCCTGGGCGATGGACGCCAGCGTGATGGGATCGGGCACCTCGGCGTCCAAGTAGCGGCTGGGAAGCTGATCACTGCGCATCTTCAGGCGGCCGCCCTCAATCACCACGCGCATGTCCGGCTTGTCCAGCACCAGGCTTTGACCGCTGCGATCGAAGACCACGTAGATGTCGAACTGCTGCGTGCTGGTGACGCGCGGCTGCTTCTGCGTGAGGGTGAACTGCACGGTGGCCTGATACTGCTGCGTGTCGGCGTAAGCCTGGCGCACCTGCTGGATCAGGTCCGATGGCTGTGCGGCCTGCTCCTGGCCCCGGGCTGTCGTCACGCTCAGGCATGCGATCGCCAGCATCGGTAGAGAGATCCATTTCAACATGACGAACTCCTGAAAACTGGGTGCTGTCCATGTCAACCAGCCCGCCATCGTAGCCAGTCTATTGACCACGGGCGCGTTTGCAGCCCGCCGCCCCGCCCACTAAGATCGCCGCCCCACGCTTTTTATTTCACGTTTTCCCTAAAAGAGGCCTGTCAACATGCTCATCGAACCTCATGGCGGCACGCTCGTCAACCGCTTCGCATCCGATCCCGAACAGCTCAAGCAGCAACTTCAAACCCTTCCGGGGGTGCCGGTGAGTGCGGCCGACCTTTCCACCGTCTATCGCATCGCCGACGGCACGCTCAGCCCGCTGGAGGGGCCGATGAACCAGCGGGAATACGAGCACGTGCTCGATACGCACACCATCAGCCGCAACGGCAAAACCCTGGCGTGGGCGATTCCGCTGGCGTTCCCGGTCACCGCTGATCTGGCGGGCAAACTGGCGGCGGGACAGAAGGTCGCCCTGACCAACCCGGCCGGCGAACCGGTGGCGCTGCTGGAAGTGGAGTCGGTCTTTGCCTGGGACAAGCCGCGCTATCTCAAGAGCGTCTATCTGACCGAGCGCACCGATCACCCCGGGGCTGACATGGTGCTCAAGAACGATGCGGACAAGTCGCATCTGGTCGGCGGCAAGCTGACCGTGCTGCCGCAGCCGAAGAACCCGCACTTCGGCAAGTACGTGCTCAAGCCGGCTGAAGTGCGCAAGCTGCTGGAGAGCAAGGGCTGGGATGCGGCCGTCGCTTTCCAGACGCGCAACCCGCTGCACCGGGCGCACGAATACGCCCTGCTCTACGGCCTGGAAGTGCTGCTGGGCCAGGGCAAGAACGCCGGCGCGGTGCTCAATCCGCTGGTCGGCGAAACCAAAGGCGACGACGTCAGTGCCGAAATCCGCATGCAGACCTACGAAAAACTCATCGAGTCGGGCGAGTTCGGCGAAGGCGATAAGAATGCGAAACTCTGGGCCAAAGTCGGCGGCTCGATCAAGGATCGCGTCCTGCTGCTGGGCCTGGACATCAAGATGTTCTACGGCGGCCCCAGCGAAGCGATCATGCACGCGATCTATCGCCAGAACATGGGCTACACCCACCTGATCATCGGTCGCAAGCACGCCGACGCCCCCTACCACGACGGCACCGCCATCTGGGGCGATTTCGACGCCCAGGAAATCTTCGACCAGCTTGGCGGCGCTGAGCTGAAGATCAAGCCGGTGAGGGTGGGCTTCGCGGCGTACTACGAGTCGATCGGCCGCGTTGACCTGATGGAAAATCATAAGGATGAAAAGCCGGTATTCATCAGCGGCAAACAGGTGCGGGCCACGCTGCAGCAAGGCGAAGACGTCGATCCCCGCATCATGCGTCCGAGCACCAGCCACATCCTGGCCGCCGCGATGAAACAGGGGTGAGAAAGGGGTGAGGCTTGAGGGGTGAGGCTTGAGTTTTGAATCACGAAGCGACGCGACTTGTCGCGGCGTTTTCTTTTGCGTTGCGCCCGCGGCCGCAGGTTACACCGATAATAAAAGCGACGCGACTTGACGCATCCCTCGCGTCAAAGTCGCGTCGCTCGTTTTCTTTCTACCCTCTCCGGGGTTCATATTCTGATGAACTGCTTGCGGGGCTCAGAAAGCCAGGGCCACGCCGATGTTGCCGGTGAAGAAGTCGTCATCCGGATTGCCGGGGATCGCATCGTCGTCGGTGTGATAGTAGGTCACGCCGAAGTTGAGCGACCAGGCGCCGTAGGACTCGTCGATGAGGGAGGTCAGCGGCACCGAGAACTGAGCACCGATGCTGGCATAAGCAAAGCCGGAGTCCGCATAGTAGTTGTCATCGCCAAAGCCGATGGTCACCGGGATCGACAGATCGACCGGCCAACTGCCGCTGGCGTTGAGCGTGGTGCCCGGCTCGATGCCGAAGACATACACCCAGCCGTCCACGTCGTTGTCATAGTGAGCCAGGAAGGAAGGATTCAGGGCAAAGCCGCTGTCGCCCCACAGTTCCGAGTCGTCGTAGCCCAGACCGAAGTCGAGGATGGTGTCCACGGTGCCGGCGAACATCCACTGCTGGCCGGTGACGCTGAGTGTGAACTTCTGGATGGTGACATCAGCGCCGACCCAGACGTCCACTTCCTGCATGCTGCCGCCGAGGGTGGACGGGGCGTTGTCATTGACGTCCCACCACGTGCCGGCAAAGAGGTTGAAGCTGTCGCAGAGGGCGATGTTGACGGAGGCCGCGGGATTGAAGGTGGAGTTCTTGCCGAAGCTGTCGCCGCCACCCCAGACATCCACGCCATAAAGCATGAAGTGGGTGTTGTAGTCGAGGGTGATTTCACCGCTGACGCGGTCTTCGGGCGCAGCCGCGGCCATGTCATCCTGCGCCAGGGCGGAGCCGGTGACCATCACCGACAGAGCCAAGGCCCACATAGCCGTGGTGCTGAGAAACCTGATGTTGCTACCCATTCTGTGGATCTCCTGATCTAAAAAGAGACATTGACCAATGCGAGGTCCTGCTACCCTTGGCAGGAAGCCCCCATGAGCCGATCTTATTTAAGGGCTAGTTTACACTGCTAACCCTCTGTTCACACGAGCCACCTCCGCCCCATGAGCGGAAGTGCGACATACGTTAGGCAAATCGTGTGCCAATGCCAAAAACGGAGCAAAAACATGAACAGGCTGCCCAAAAGGCGCGCTGTGTGCGTCGGATGCCCAAAAACAATGCAGGTAACCAGCCTCATCGGTCCTGGATTCACGGCCATCTTTTTCACACTTCTGCAACTGTTCCCCACTGTGTCTCGATCCTTAACGAACGCTGGAACAATCTGCCAGTCCTCAGACACATCGACTCGACGGATGCCACGACCATATTCCTATGTTCGCCAAATTGTGCCCTCAGCAACAGCCTCCCCCGCCCCACCTATCCCCGCCGATCCGCCATTGCCTGAAAGGATCGCCTCTCGCAGTGCTTGACCTCAACGGTCAGATTCGCCTTCAGACCCGCCAGCGCGGGGAGCAGGTGATTGAGCACCTGCTCGGCCGTCAAGCGGAACTTCCGCCCCCGGGCGCTGATCTTCAGCCAGCCGCGCTTGTCCCGGCGATAGCGCTCGGTCCAGGTCTTGCCGCGGATCAGAATGGTGTAACTGTCGTTGGTCAGATTCATGTGATGCCCTGCCCGCATCTGAATGTGCACAGTGTGATAAAAAACACCTAGGGCGCATTGGGTTCCACCTGCTCCTGTCGCTGCTCTGCACTCGACTGGTCATCCTGATCCGCCTTGCTTCGGATGAACATCACGCTGTTCGTCGCATCGCCTGGCTCACCGGCCAGGTTCCAGGCCCGCTTCAGTTGCAGCATGCCGCTGGAGATGCAGTCGATCCTGAAATAGCCCACGACTTCCTGCAGCTGTTCAGGCACATCCTGGTTGACGCCGATCTGAAAAATGCCCTTCATGTGATAGGTGTTGGAATGGCTGTTGAGATAAAGCAGACCAAAGCCCTTCCAGTGTTCCGCCTCGCATCCCAGGTAAAATCGATTCATTTCCAGGTGGGTGATGACGATCTGAATCTGCGGGTCCTGCTGCGAAACGAACAGGCCGGCAAAGTCCTCTGTTCCGCGGGCACCGAGTTGAATCGGACCGCGAATGATCTGCACAGGCCGGATTCGGCCCTCCGCATCGACCACGTGCAACGCCACCGTGCTGCCCTCCGGGCCGACGATCTTTTCGACCGCCTGCTGCACGCTGGTGATGGATATGCCGTCAACCGCGATGATGACCTCGTCGGCCAGCAAACCCGCCTTTTCAGCGGGTCCGCCCGGCAGCACCGCCTCGATCAGCGCCCCATGGCGGGCCTGTGCCAGCTTGACGCCGATGCCTACCAGGCTGGACGGTTGTTCCTGTGTCAGCCCGGCCGGCGCATGGCCCAGGATCACCAACAGCATAATGGCGACGACAGACATGTGATTTCGTCTCATGGATGTGCTCCGCGCCCTCTGCGCTTTGGCGCCTTGATGTTGCAGTGATTGTACGTCATTGCCAGTGACGGCGCCGCCCGACTCTGGTCAATCCTGCCAACAACCGAGCGCAGCCCCTTCAGCAGTTAAAGCTCTCCCAGCCCGGCAGCTTCGTGGCCTGCTTGATCCAGCTCGCCAGCATTTTTTCATCAATCGGGTCGTTCTCGAAAATGTGGAAATAGCGCGTACCTTCGTTCTTCGAAGAAACCGGCGGCTGCGGCCGCAGCGATGCGCCATTGAAAAATGCCACCTTGACATATTTCGTGATGCAGTGCACGCCCAGAAACCAGCCGTTCTCCTGCGTGCCATAAAAGGGCGAATTCCATCGGACCGCCTTGCGGACATTCGGCACGCAGCGATCGATCAGCGCATCAAGCTGCCGCCCCACCTGGCGCTTCCAGCCCGGCATCGCATCAATGTATGCCTGCACCGGCCCATCACCGTCGGCCTTGGCGATCTGCGGATTACCACCCGAAAGCAACTTCGGTTTGGAGACGCCCCGTTTGACAGTGGGCTTCCCGGCCGACTTCCTGTGGCCTTTGTTCGTAACCTTCAACGACTTGCTCGATGCCTTCTTTGCCATGGCGCTCACTCCAATACGATGGATACCGCGATCACGAAGGTTAGGCCGGCTGGCGGGGATAAATCAAACCACACGCCGGTCGCCTGAATTTTGTTTAGAATGGCGCGGCGGTGAGATGTTACTTTTGAACCTGACGCTTGCATCGGCTGAAACATGAGCACAGACAGACCATCGTGGGATGAGTATTTCATGGCGATCGCCGAGCAGGTCAGCAGGCGCTCGCCGGACCAGCATACCAAGCACGGCTGCGTGCTGGTCGATGCGGATCATCGGGTGATCAGTGCCGGATACAACGGCCCCGTGGCCGGCGTGCCGCACGAGATCGTGCCGCTGACGCGCCCGGAAAAGTACAACTGGTTCATCCATGCCGAAGACAACGCGGTCGCCTTCGCTCGCTGCGATCTGCGCGGGGCCACCGCTTACGTCACCGGCCCGCCCTGCGCCGCCTGCTTCCGCCGCCTGCTCCAGGTCGGCGTCACCCGCATCGTTTACGGCGACCGACAGTCCGCCTGCATCAGCGAATCCGAGTCGCAGGCCTGTCAACAGATGTCCGCCGCTCTCGGCGTGGAAGTGGTGTCGATCCCCACCGCCGCCCTCACCAATGCGTGAGCCGGCATGGGGTGCGGATGACAGACAAACTTGCGTGACCATTGAACAATCCCGGCTGAGGCCAGTTTACCGGCCGTGGCGATGAGAAATCACACGGTTGGGGTTTTTGATTTTGGATTGAGGATTTTTGATATTGAAATCCCTGAATATCCACCCAATCAAAAATCCTCAATCCTCAATCAAAAATCGCCTCGCTGGCGCATGACGGATCCGATCGGCCCAGATCCGCCACGCGCGCAGCAAGGCGACACCACCTCGTGACGCACCGCTGGCGCAGCACATCACTTCCGGGGGGAAGGCCAGTTTCGCCGAGGCCCCATAGAGCCGGTAGGCGACGCGCCTGTCAGCCTCCGCCC
>JADLFV010000090.1 GCA_020849625.1 Phycisphaeraceae bacterium | reverse complement strand
GTCACCAGCGATGTTCATTCACACTTCACGCACTTCCCCCCCCCAACCCTTCCGGGGGCGGCCCCGCGGCCGCAGAGCGGGCATCTCCTGCGATCCATCATCACCCACAGATTGGGCGGATGAACCATAAGTTCTTGTCATCCGGCCGTCTCTGGGGGCGGCGGCGAGGGCGCGACGGGAGTGCGGCAACTGGTGCGCGGTGGGCGGCGACTGGAGCGGGGCGTAAGATGCAGGGATGCGCCTGAAGCTGCACGAGCTGCTGGAGTCGTTTGACGGCGTGTGGTCCAGCCCGCAATGGGGCGGCCGGGCGTACAAGATCGGGCCGCAGCGCAAACCGAAACTGTTCGCCTTCGTGTACGAAGATCGCGGCCACTGCATGCTGGAGTTCAAGCTGCCGCCGGAAGCAGCCGGGCAGGCGGTGCAGCGTTATCGCTGGGTCGTGCGTCACCCCTGGCCCAACCTGCGCCGCAGCGGCTGGGTGCAGGTGTCTTTTCAGCGCTCGGCCCAGCTCGGGCCGTTGGACAAACTGCTGGCACAGACGCGGCAATTGTTCGCCGATGCCTGCCGTCCGGCGCGTGATCAACCACCAGTTCACGATCCGGTGGCAGCCCGAATCGAATCGGTGATGCGGCAGGCCCGCCAGCGCGGTCTGAGTCCGCAGGATGGTGATGTTTGACACGTGCCGCAGGCTGCGCCAAGATGGGTGGCCAGCCCCGGGAGAGGTGTCCGAGCGGCTGAAGGAGCCGGTTTCGAAAACCGGTGTAGCGCCTAGCGTTACCGTGGGTTCGAATCCCACCCTCTCCGCTTCCTGTTCCAGCACCGCCACAACCGCATCATCTTCTTGAGGTTGTGACGGTTTCTCGATTGTTGACTCCCCCCTTGCCCTCATATTGCCCTCAATCGGCCCCCGGATTCGATCCGAATCGGTGGTCGCTGTAGCGAACGCAGTGTCCTCGGCCAGGGCCTTCATGGCGGCCTGGCTGTCAGCATCGTTGAGGTGGTAATACATGTCGAGGATCTGCGACGAGCTGTGGCCCAGCCACGACAGCGCCTTGCGGTAGGCCACCTGGTGGTTGGCACAGAGGCTGGCGAAGTGGTGACGGAACGAGTGCAGTTTGTACTCTTGCTCCCTCGGAAGGCCGATCTCGTGGCACACCACCTTGAGTCGCTTGAGCAGTTTGCGGGCGGCGACCCCCGGAAAGACCTGCACCTCATCGTGAGGCAACGCCTCGATCAGCGGCCTGACACGGGGATAGATCGGCACGAATCGGTCCTCTTTATCTTTGGTTCTTCCGGGGGTCGAGCCGCCGCGGCAGATGTGGAACATGCCCAACGCCCCCCGGCCCATCTGGACATCGGACCATTGTAACTGCTCCAGTTCGCCGATCCGCAGGCCCGCGTAGGCCAATGTGGCGAACGCCGCTTTTTCAACGCCCTCGGTGTTGGCGATGATCAACTTCACCTCGTCCGTGGCGAAGCACGGCTGGGGTTTGGCCTGGGCCTTGGCCACTTTGGCGCTGCCGAGTGGATACTCGCGCAGCTTCCGCTCCTGGTAACCCCATTTGAAGGCCTGCTTGGTGAGTGTGAGGGCGCCGTAGATGGTCTTGGCAGCGTAGCCCTCATCCGCGAGCCACTGGCGGTAGCGATAGAACGCCTCCCGTCCAAAACGGTGAGCCAGCGTGATATGCTGCTCGTGGCAGAAGCGCTTGAACTTGTCAATATCGGCCTTGTATTTTAATCAGCTATAGCAAGGATGGCGCCACCGGGTGGACGACGCCGAAATTCCATGATGAACTCTATGATCCGATCTGCATGGGCAGCATGATCAGCCTCGAAAACACAGTCGCTACCGACCAACCGGCCATCCTGTTCTCCAACGCTGACAGCCGTGGTTCTTTGGAAGTCAAGACCAGTTTTTCCGGCCGCGATCGTCGCAACGTGACGGTACGGCTAACCCGCGATGGCGGCTTGACCTGGCCGGTTGCCAAGGTCATCGAACCGGGACCCAGCGCCTACACGGACCTTGTCGTTGCAGACGACGGCACGATCTTCATGCTCTACGAGCGATCCGGCGTCGATGGCAAAGGCGCATTTCTACCGGGCAAACTCACACTGGCAACATTGAATTTGGCCTGGTTGATGGCAAAGGAATAACTTGTGCCAGGATTGATTCCGATGACCGGTTGCCAACGAATCATGGCGGCGATGGTAGGCCGGTGGCCCGACCGTGTGCCGGTGATGCTGCACGATTTTCTCATGGCGGCACGGCAGTCCGGTGTCACCATGGCCCAGTTCCGCAGCGATCCGGCGGTGATGTCGCGCTGCTTCATCGAAGCCGTCGAGCGGCACGGACACGACGGCATGCTGGTGGACATGGACACCTCGACCGTCGCCGGCGCCATGGGAGCGCCGGTTACGATTCCCGATGATTCGCCGGCCGTGGTGCATGGTGCGCTGCTGACCGAGTGGGCGCAGGTCAGTGATCTGCTGGCGCTGGGCCTGGCGCCCGGCCTGGCGTGGATTCACGTCGTGCAATTGATCGGGCTGTCCGTACGTCAGATGACCGGATACTGCCTGCTCGAGCGCGGCCTGCGACTGATGAGCTGGCACCGGGATGAGCCATTGACTGTTCGTAATGTGCTGAGAACCTTCACGGCGCCGCCAAGCAACGGCGGTCTGTTCGCGCTCAGTAGATCACCACGTGCGGTTCCGGCCACCCGCTCACTGCGGTCATTCCATGAGCCGATGTAGGCGTAGTGACGCCCACGCAAGCACCGAACGGGTTGTTTCATGACACACCGGCCGAACCGGTGGCGATCGGTTCGCTGACGTATTCGCGGGGGTCGGTCACGTGGCCGGTCAGGGCGCTGGCGGCGACGGTGAGCGGTGAAGCGAGGTAGACGCCGGCGTCTTTGTGGCCCATGCGGCCGGGGAAGTTGCGATTGGTGGTGCTGATGCAGTTGATCGGTTCGTTGAGCCGGCCGAAGGTATCGCGCGGGCCGCCGAGGCAGGCGGCGCAGCTGGCAGCCCCGATCAGGCAGCCGGCCTTTTCAAGGGCGGAGTAAACCGTGGGCTGGCCGTCGCGCACCGGTTCGCCATCGAGGCCCAGCCGCAGCATGTCGGCATGCACTTCGGTGGACCCGGGCACGACGAAGGTGGGGATCTTCACCGAGTTTCCATTGAGGATGTTGGCGGCAAAGATCATGTCGGTGATCTTGCCCCCGGTGCAGGAGCCGATGTAGGCGCGGTCGAGCTTGACGGATTTGCACTCGCGGGCCAGGGCCTTGTTGTCGGGGCTGTGCGGTTTGGCGACCAGCGGCTCGAGCGTGTTGAGATCCCACTCGTTCTCGTAGTCGTACTCAGCGCCGGCATCTTCATGGTAGATGGTCCAGTCGGGACGATTGGAGCGAGCGCGGACGTAAGCGAGGGTTTTTTCATCGACGTCGCAGATGCCGTTCTTGCCGCCGGCTTCGATGGCCATGTTGGTGAGCGTCATGCGATCTTCGAGGGTGAGCGAGCCGATGCCTTCGCCGGCGAAGTACATGGCCTTGTAAGTCGCGCCCGCGAAGCCGATGTCGCCGATGACCGCGAGGATCAGGTCCTTGGCGGTCAGGTACGGCGGAATCTGGCCGTGGAAGGTGAAGCGCATGGTGGGCGGGACCTTGAGCCAGGTCTTGCCGGTGCCCAGGGTGAAAGCGGCATCGGTGTTGCCGACGCCGGTGGCGAACTCACCGAACGCGCCGGCGGTGCAGGTGTGGCTATCGGTGCCGAGCAGGATTTCACCGGGACGGCAGTGGCCCTCCTCGGGAAGCGCCTTATGGCATACACCTTTGTAATTCGTTTTCCGGGGGTCGCGATACGGGTTGGGCATGCCGCTTCCGGGCGCGGTGTCGAGGAAGTCGGGATCGTAGTAGTACTTGATGCCCTGTTCTTTGACAAAGTCGCGCAGAATCTGCACGTTGCGATGGCACTTGCCGTCAGCGGTGAAGATGTAGTGGTCGGGGATGATCGGGATCCGGGTGTTGTCCCAGACTTTGGCGCCCCCGGAAGTGCCGCCGAACTGCTGGCGGAAGATGCCGATGGTGCCGGGCCCGCAGACATCGTGGGTCATGAGAATATCAACATTGACCCAGACGTTCTCGCCGGGGGTGACCTGAGCCTTGCCGGCATGGGCGGCCAGAATCTTCTCCGTCATGGTCATTTTGCGGGGCATTGCGGGCAGATCCTGTTTTAGCATGAAAGAAGGTCATTATAGCCTTGGTCGTCAATGTGTTTCGCGGGTCCATACACAAAAAAAAGCCCGTGACCGACGTACGGCCACGGACCAGCATGGTCAGGTCAATTGCACTCACAGCCATCTTTCAGACGACCGGCGGCGTTCGGCCGCGGGCCAGGCCTACCAGGAACGAAATCACGAACAGCACCAGGAAAACGAAAAACAGAATCTTGGCAATGCCGGCTGCTCCGGCGGCAATACCTGTAAAGCCGAACAGGGCCGCGATGATGGCCACGACAAAGAAAACCAACGCCCAGTACAGCATGATGTGTCCTTTCAGTAAATCTCTGATCAACCGGTCACATCTATCGTCTAAACAACACTAGGCTCGGATAGCGGTGGCGGTGGTGGTGGATCGGCGAAATTCAGACAAATATCTGTAATCCATTGCGACAACATGATCTAAAAATGACGCATTTTGCAATGTTTGCCGAATGCATAGCCGCTGACCACAGCAAAGCGTCCTTTACGCCCGTCCAGTGCGGCGAAAAACAAACAGGCGGTTGACCAGGAAATTGATAACCATGCCCGAGGCGATGCCCAGCAGCGCTGCAACCTGCGGCACGGTCACGCCCGGCGCGTAGGCCAGGGCCAGGATCGCCACGCTGTAGTTGACGATTGCACCCAGAGCGCTGGCGCCGGCGAAGCCTAGGAACTGTTTGAGCAGCGAGCCGCCACGGGCATAGCCGAAAGTGAACCGGCGATTGAGGAAGAAGTTGCTGACCACGCTCACCACGATGGCCACGGCGATGGCAATTGTTTCCCGCACGCCCAGCAGGTTGTACAGCAGTGTAAGCACGGCGAGATTTACGACGACGCCCGAAGCACCCACAACCACAAACTGCATCAGACAGGAGGCATTGGGATATTTGTAGAGCGCCAGCCGGCGAATGTGCTGCATGTAGCGCAACTGCTCGGCCAACGTGAGCTTGCTGTGGCCGAGGGTGCGGTCCGCGAAGTGGATGGGAACTTCGCGCACGTCGCGGCAGTCGCATTTGACCAGCAACTCCAGGCCGATCTTGTATCCGACGGGATTGAGATTGCCGCCGCGATCCAGGATGCGGCGCGGAAAGGCGATGAAACCGGACATCGGATCACGCACGCGGGTGAACGGCCGGGCCATGAGCGAAGCGATTCTGGAGTTGAGCCGGCGCAGCAGTCCCCAGTCCGCATCGGTCGAGCCGCCATGCATGTAGCGTGATCCGATGACGAAGTCCGCGCCATCGTCGATGGCTTTGACCATATCGCCGAGGCGTTGCGGCGGGTGCGAGAGGTCGGCATCCATGACCACGATGATCTGGCCGCGGGCCAGCTTGATGCCGTCGAGCACCGCGGCGCTGAGGCTGCGCTGACCAGTGCGCACGTGCAGATGGACCCAGTCGTGGTCGGCGGCAGCAATCAGCCGATCCGTGCCGTCGCGCGAATCGTCGTCCATCACCAGCAGTTCCATGTCCAGGCCCAGCTCGCGGCGGACCGAGTCTATCTGCTCCAGCAGGCGCGGCAGGTTCTCCGCCTCGCGGAAAGTGGGCACGATGATGGTCAGGCGCGGTTCGCTCACTCAGGGGCCACATTGTAATGATCCGATGAGCGGGCGACGCTCGTCCACTGGATAAATCGGCCGAAAAACGCTATCAATGTCGCCTATGACACTGAAACTGGCGGTAGTCGGCGGCGACGGCACGGGCCCGGAAGTGGTGGACCAGGCTCTGCGCGTGCTGGAAGCGGCCGCGAAATCCGAATCGTTTCAATATGCCACTCAACACTTCGACTTCGGCGGCCAACGCTTCCTCGACACCGGCCGCGTGCTCGATGACAGCGAATTGGACACGCTCAAACAGTTCGACGCCATCCTGCTGGGGGCGGTCGGGCACCCCGGCGTCAAGCCCGGCATCCTCGAGCGCGGGCTGCTGCTGAAGATGCGCTTCGACCTCGATCAGTTCATCAACCTGCGCCCGGTCAAGCTCTACCCCGGCGTGGAAACTCCGCTGCGCGACAAGACCCCCGCTGACATCGACTTCGTCGTCGTGCGCGAGAACACCGAAGACCTCTACTGCGGCAACGGCGGTATTGCCCGCAAAGGCACGCCCCAGGAAGTCAGCACGCAGGAGATGATCGCCACTCGCTTCGGCGTCGAACGCTGCCTGCGCTATGCTTTCAACCTGGCTGCGTCGCGCCCCCGGAAGTTGCTCACCCTGGTGCATAAGACCAATGTTTTGACCTACTGCGGCGACACCTGGTATCGCGCGTTCAATGAAATCGGCGAAGCGGACTTTCCGGGGGTGAAGCGCGAGTATCACCACGTCGATGCCTGCTGTATGTACATGGCCACCAGTCCGCAGCGTTACGACACCATCGTGGTGCCCAACATGTTCGGCGACATCATCACCGACCTGGGCGCTGCCATCGCCGGCGGCATGGGCATCGCCGCGTCCGGCAATCTCAATCCCAACTTCACCCCAGGAAGTAAAAACAGCACCGGTGGGCCGAGCATGTTCGAGCCGGTGCACGGCTCATCGCCCGACATCGCCGGCCAGAACAAGGCCAACCCGCTGGCCGCCATCGACTCACTCGCCCTGCTGCTGACTGAAACCGGCCGCGCCCGCGGCCACGACGCCTGGCTCAAAGCCGGTCAGCGCGTGACCGCCGCCGTGCAGAACGTCACGCCAAAATTTGCCGGCAAAAAGCTCGACCGTTCCGGCTTCTCCACCAGCGAGATCGGCCAGATGGTTCTTGATGCGCTGTAAGAGCGCTGAGTCCAGCCGCACCATGAATGCGCCGGCGATCCATTGCGAGCAACTGACACGGCGCTACGGGCGACGCATCGGGATCGAAGCGCTGAATCTCGACGTGCCGCGCGGGGCGATCTTCGGATTCCTCGGGCCCAACGGGGCGGGCAAAACCACAACCATCCGTCTGCTCATGGGCATGTTGCGCCCGCATGGGGGACGGGCGGAGATCTTCGGCGATGATTGCTGGCGGCACAGTGCGGCGATCAAGCGCGAAGTCGGCTACCTGCCCGGCGACCTGCGGCTGTATCCGTACATGACCGGCCGATCGGCGTTGCGATGTTTCGGACGCATCCGCGGCCAAGACCTGCAGGAGCAGGGCTCCAAGCTGGCCGAGCAGTTCAAGCTGGACCTGGATGTGAAGGTCGGCCGCATGTCGCGCGGCACGCGGCAGAAACTGGGGCTGGTGCTGGCCATGGCGCATCGGCCGAAGCTGCTAATCCTCGATGAACCGAGCAACGGGCTGGACCCGCTGATGCAGCGACAGTTGCACGACCTGCTGCGGCAACAGGCGAACGAAGGAGCGACGGTCTTCTTCTCCAGCCACACGCTCAGCGAAGTCGAACAGTTGTGTGATCGCGTGGCCATCGTGCGGCAGGGGCGGATCGTGGCCGACGACGACCTGAAATCGCTGCGGAGCAAAGCGCCGCGGCGAGTAACGATCGTTTTCGAGGCCCAGGCGACACATGAGCCGCCGGCGATCTTGCGCATCGAGCAGCGCGAAGGGCTTTGTTGGCAGTGCGAGTGGGTTGGTGATGCCGGGCCGTTGATCCAGTGGGCAGCCCGGCAACCGCTGCGCGATCTGACGATCAACGAGCCGGACCTGGAGGTGATGTTCCATCGCCACTACCACGCGAAGGGCGAGGCGTCATGATGTGTGGACTGCTGCTCAAGACGTGGCGGGAGACGCGGTGGCTGACGGTGATCTGCTGCGCGGCGATCCTGGTAGTGGAGGTAGTGCTGACCTGCATCGTGCCCCGGCTCCAGCAGAACCTGCCGACGATGTTGAACAGCTTTCCGTTCATGCGCGACATGATCAGTGGATTGCTCGGCATCAAGGTCCGCAACACGATCTCGCCGGCGGTGTTCTCCGCGATCCTGTGGATCCATCCGGTGGTGTTCGTCATCCTGTGGGCCCACCAGGTGATCTTTCACACGCGCTACCCGGCGGCGGAAATCGACCGCGGTACGGTTGACCTGCTGCTGGGGCTGCCCGTGTCGCGCGGCTGGGTGTACCTGAGCGAGGCGCTGGCGGCGACGATGTCCGTGATCCTTGTGATCGGCTTTGCCCTGCTGGGGCATGTGATCGGACGATCGCTGGCCAGGAGTGGTTTCTATCCGCCAGTGGGGCAGATTCTGATCATTCTGCTCAACCTGCTGCTGTTGCTGCTGGCCATCGGGGGAATCACGAGCCTGTTTTCCGCCATGAGCAATCGCCGCGGCTATGCGATTGGATGGGCGGTGGCGGTGGTGGCGGCGTCGAGCCTGGTCAGCTTTGCAGCCCAGTGGTGGCCGATCCTGGAAACTCCAGCCACCGTGAGCGTGATGGAGTATTACTACCCGGCCGGCGTGCTGATGGGCGGCGGTTGGCCGGTGCGGAACATGATCGTACTGGCTGCGGTGGCGATGGTGACCTGGAGCTTGGGTGCGTCGATCACCACGCGGCGGAGCATCTGCACGGTGTGAACCTGGGCCGGGGTCCCGATCCGACAGCGCCGGCCCGTGGATTCGGCATTAAACTATTGCCATGCGCTGCCCGTATTGTCACGATGACAATGACAAGGTGATCGACTCGCGGGCCACCGACGGGGGCAAGGCGATTCGTCGGCGGCGCGAATGCGTGGCCTGCGGCAAGCGCTTCACCACCTACGAGCACGTCGAGCGCAACAGCCGCATCATGGTCATCAAAAAAGATGACTCGCGCGTGCCCTACGACCGCCAGAAAGTGCTGGCTGGTCTGGAAAAGGCCTGCTACAAGCGACCGATTGCCGCTGAACGACTGGAGAAGATGGTTGACGAGATCGAAGAGAAGCTGTTCCAGGCCGGCCGGCGCGAGGTGGCAGCCATGGACATCGGCCGCATGGTCGCCGAGCGCCTCAAGCGCCTCGACCCGGTGGCCTACATCCGCTTCGCCAGCGTCTACATGCAGCTTCGCAACCTCGATGACCTGATGCAGGAAGCACGCGAAGTGCAGCAACAGGTGCCACCACCCATCGGTCCCAATCAGGGCCAACTGTTCTGATCCAGGCTGATCCAACCGCGCCGAGCCTGGCGCAAATGCTTTATGAACAGTGTTTTAGGTGCTGAAATTAATCGCACATTCACTCTTCCCATGCGCCTGCGCTTCGGCTAGAATTATTCTATCATCTTTCCCCGGGATCTTCCCCTCTTCAGGAGATCGTCGCCATGAACCAAGTCCGACAAATCCTCGAACGCAAGGGAAGCAGCATTGTGAGCATCCGCCCACACGCCACGGTGCTGGAGGCGGCTGCCCGTATGAACGAGCACCAGGTCGGAGCCTTGGTGGTGCAGGAAAATGAGCGCGTAGTGGGCATGTTCACCGAGCGCGACGTGCTTCGCCGCGTCGTGGCCGAGCGGCGGGATCCGGCCGAGACCACGGTCGATCTGGTGATGACCCGGGATGTCATCTGCTGCCGCGACTCCAGCGACATCGACGAGGCCCGCAGCCTGCTGATGCAGAAGCGCATCCGCCACCTGCCCGTGCTCGACGACGACGATCGGCTGGTCGGGCTGATATCCATCGGCGACCTGAACGCCTGGCAACTTGATGGCCACGAGATCAAGATCCAACACCTGGAAGCCTATATCTACGGGCGCGTTTGAATGCCCATGTTCCTGTCTGGCAGGATCTGATGCGATGTTAAAATGGGTAAGTTAGCGGAAAATAAACACTTAAGCCCCACATGGCGTGTTGACACGCATTGGAATTGTTGTAAAGTACCTGCCGCGAGGGAAGAACAGGGTTTGATCTAGTGGCCCTGAGCCGAAGACCTCTGATCGCAGAGGCAACCGAGGCATGTCTTCCACAGCCCGCAACTGCGGGTGAAAACAACAAAAGAAGTACCCCTGCGAGTCGTGACTTGTCTCGTGCACGTCAGTTCGTCAGGAAGAATGTGCGTCTGTCCTACGTCCAGAATGAGCATGATCCGGAAGTCCCATGGAATGGAGCATTGAAATGAAAACGACCCTGAGCCTGCTGACAGTTGTGATGCTGTCGATCGCATCCCAGGCGTTTGCTGGCGGATCCTATACCCCACCCAGCTCGAACTGCGACATCGAGCTGCCCGACTGCTACTGGACGGTTGACTTCACTGTCGCCTATCGCTGGACTTCCAACAGCAGCTACGAGTACTACAACGGAACCGCCTTCTTCGACGGTTCACAGGTCGGCAACTCCGGTTACGACTATCTGAATCTCGGTTCCGGTCTCTACGGCCTAGAATTTGACTTCAAGGGCAAGTCCTTCGATCAGTGCGATGATGATGACGTCAAACTCAAGTTCAAGGACGGCGACCTGGTCGGCTTGAAGTTCGAGTTCTATACAGACGGCTACAAGTATCGCATCGACTACAGCGACTTCGACAAGAAGATCGGCGGCACCTGGTACAAGAAGGGCTACGTGACCTACGGCGATCCGTCTTCCACCTGTCAGCCGATTCCCACCCCCGCCGCGGCTGCCAGTGGTCTGAGCCTGCTGGCCGCCCTCGCCTTCCGCCGTCGCCGCCAGGCTGCCTGAATCAATCTCGCCAGTTTCTGACATCGATTCCCACTTCAAGGGAACTGCCTCCAAGGCGGTTCCCTTTTTCATTGCAGACCACACAATCACTACAACCGTTATCTCTTTCCAAGCCAATGCCGACCGCGCCACCGGATTGATGAGATCGGCCCGACGCGATCGCATGCAATCTGCTGTCAATGCCGCAGACAAATGCGGCCGATTCATGTGCTGTGGATCCGTCATCCAGCACACTGCAACAAGCTGCTCCCGATGAAGCGCCCGCACAGCGCCGAATTATGCTGCGACGTAAGCTCTACGCCCTGCTCACGCTGGCCCTGGCCGGAGGCATGCTCAGCGGCCTGCTGATCGCGCGGATCGACCGCAACCTCTGGCTGGTGCTGGCAGCGGCGTTTGGCATTGTGCTCATCTGCCTGGTTGATGCCGGGCGGCGCGCGATCGTGCAGCCGCTGGACGATCTGCTGCACCGCATTGAACGACTGCAGCTTGGCGGTCACCGCCAGGCCCTGCGCCGTCTGCCCGTGCGCCGCGATGATGAGATCGGCCGGCTGGCGCGGGCCGTGCATGGGCTCTGTCTGGGCCAGATTCGCAACCGCCGCGAAGCTGACACCCTTCGCCGCACCTTCGACGATCGCGTCCAGCGCGCCACTCGGGCCGCCACCAGTCAACTGCGCCAACTCGTGCAGCGCGATCCGCTGACCAATCTCGGCAACCGCCGTTTCATGCAGGAACAACTGCCGCAACTGTTCGAAGCCGTGCGCCAGGCCCACCAACCCATGGCCTGCGTGGCCATCGACATCGACAACTTCAAGCAGATCAACGACCAGCGCGGCCACGCGATCGGCGATGCGGTCCTGCTTCAATTGGCAACCCTGCTGCGGGCCGCGGCCCGCGAGAGCGACATTGCCGTGCGCCTGGGCGGTGATGAGTTCGCCCTGTGGCTGCCGGGCACGGACTGCAACGGCGCTGCCGTCCTGGCGGAAAACCTGCGCAAGCTCTTCACCCAGCAGGTCCGCCTGATTTCCTCATCAACTGACGCGCCGCTGGACACTGCCCTGTCCATCGGGCTGGCGGACACGCAACGCGACCAGGTCGGATCCGCTGAGCAATTGCTGGACCTGGCGGACCAGCGCCTCTACACCGCCAAGCACAACGGCAAAGATTGCATCCACGACGGCGTGGGAACGTCCGCCGCCTGATTCCTCTTTCAACAACTGACTCGCAGATGTATCATGATTGATCAGCCATGATGCGTGCGCGGCGGACAATCCGACCGGCTGCCGTCGCGGGCCGGTTCTATCCACGATCGGCTGACGAGCTGCGCCAGGCGCTCGATCAACTGCTCGATGCTGCGATTCCATCTTCTGAGAAGCAATCGCCGCATGTGCGCGCCATCATCGGGCCTCATGCCGGCTACATCTTTTCAGGTCCCGTGGCTGCCAGTGCGTACAGACAGTTGCGACAAACCGAGCAATCGTTTCGGCGCGTCGTGCTGTTCGGGCCGGCCCATTACGAGCCGTTCGACGGGCTGGCGGTGTCCTCGGCCGAGGCTTTCGCCTGTCCGCTGGGTGAGGTGGCTGTCGATCGTGAAGCGGTTGACAGGTTGCTGGATCTGCCGTGCGTGACAGTGAATGACGTGGCACATGCGCCGGAGCACGGGCTGGAAGTGCATCTGCCGTTTCTGATCGACGCCCTGGGCGGCGCGGAAAGATTTCAGATTGTGCCGCTGCTCTTCGCCGATGCCGATGACGAGCAGGCGCTGGCAGCACTGGAGGCCGTGGGCATCGATGAGCAGACGCTGATCGTAGCCAGCAGCGACCTGTCGCATTACATGGATCACGCGGCCGCGACTGCCGCCGATCGCGCCACCGCCGATGCGATCATCGACGGCGATCGCCAGGTGATCGGCCCCTACCAGGCCTGCGGTCATATCGCCGTGCGCGGGCTGATGCGCCTGGCGGAACGTTTGCAGTTAAGCTGTTGCTGCATCGACCTGCGCAACAGTGCGGACACCGCGCCGCAGTTCAGCGGACATGATCGAGTGGTGGGCTATGGCGCCTTCGTTTTCACCGGATGAACGCCAATATCTGCTTGACCTGGCCCGTGCCTCGATCCGCCACGGCCTGGCCCATCATCATCCCCTGCCAATAGCGCAATGGAACAAGCAGCACGCACCGACCGCATCGCTCATGCAGCCGCGGGCCAGCTTCGTCACGCTGCAACTGCAAGGCGACTTGCGCGGATGCATCGGCTCACTGATCGCGCATCGCCCCCTGCTGGAGGATGTGGCGGACAATGCGTTCAATGCGGCCTTCCGCGATCCGCGCTTCGACCCGGTGTCGGCGAGCGAAGAGCCGCAACTGCACCTGCACATCTCCGTGCTCAGCCCGCCGCAGCCGATGCAGTTCACCGATGAGCAGGACCTGCTGCGCCAGATTCGTCCGGGGATCGACGGCCTGATCCTTGAAGCGCCGGGCCATCGCGGCACGTTCCTGCCCAGCGTGTGGGAATCGCTGCCCGAGCCGTGGATGTTTCTGGTCCACCTGAAGATCAAAGCGGGACTACCCGATGATTTCTGGTCCCCGCAGATCCGCGTCAGCCGGTACACAGCGGAAGATGTGGAGTGATGAAGTAGCGATTGAACGGAATGTTCAACCGCTCTTTTTGCGCTTGCGCGGCCGCGGCTGAGAGGGTGGCACGAAGGTTTTGAGCGTGCTCAGCTTGCCGAAACACAGCAGCATGTCGCCGGCCAGCAACTCGCGGTTGCCTGAGGGATTGGGCATCACCAGGCTCTGGCGCGTGATGCTTAGCACCAGCACATCGTGCTCGCGCAGGCCGGAGGTTTCGATGGTTTTGCCTTCCAGCGAACTGCCGGGGGTGATGGGAAACTCCGCCACGCCGTAGCCGCTCTGCAGGGTCAAGCGTTGGCGCAGGTCCAGGTCGGGGAAGGAGCAGGCGTCCTCGGTGTGCTTGATGATCTCGGTGGCGATATCGACGCCGGTGGCCGCTTCGATGCCGGTGAGGCCCGGGGAAGAATTGACCTCGAGAATCTTGGGTCCTTCGGACGATTCGAGCATGTCCACCCCCGCCACGCGCAGGCCCACAATCTGGCAGGCGCGGATGGCGGTGCGTTGGTACTCATCGTCCAACTCGACTTTTTCCGTCTTGCCGCCGCGATGGACGTTGGAGCGGTACTCGCCTTCCGAGGCATAGCGGCGCATGGCAGCCACCACGCGATCGCCGACCACGAAGGCGCGGATGTCGCGGCCCCGGCTCTCGGCGACGAATTTCTGGATCAGCACATTCTGTCGCGCAGTCTGCAGTGTTTCGACGATGGCTTCAGCGATCTTGTCGGTCTCCGCCAGGATGACGCCGGCCCCTTGCGTGCCTTCGAGCACCTTGATGATCACCGGCGCCCCGCCCACGCGCCTGATGGCGGGCAGCACGTCTTTGCGGTCGCGGGCGAAAGCAGTGGCGGGCATGCCGATGTCATGACGCGACAGCAGTTGAAGACAGCGCAGCTTGTCGCGAGAGACAGCAATGGCGTGCGAGCTGTTGAGCGTGAAGATGCCCATCTGCTCCAAGTGGCGCACCACCGAGCAGCCGAAAAAGGTGATCGAGGCCCCGATGCGGGGAATGACCGCCTCGTAATGAGTCAGCTCTTCGGATTCGTAGTAAAGCTGCGGAGCTTCGCCTTCAATGGAGAAGGAGAACTTGAGCGTATCGAGCACCTGCACGTCGTGGCTGCGGGCCCGGGCGGCCTCGACCAGGCGGCGCGTGCTGTTGATATTCTCGTTCCGAGAAAGAATGGCAATCTTCATGCTCGCTACGCCGCCGTTTAATCCGGCGATGTTTCCTTCGTCAGCAGATACGTCCTCTCTGGATCGACCGCAAACTGGCCGGCCAGAGCACTTCGGCCCAAAAGCATCCGGCAGATCAAATTCTTGCGGCAGACCAAGCTCAATTCAATTCGCCGCTCATATTCACCCATCCGAATCATCGTTTCGACCACCAGGCGCGAACCATGCTCGCCCAGGCTGGAGCGCACCTTCGACCGCCGCACCAGCACAGCCTCGACCGCCTGCCGCAGCTCGCGATCATGACGATGCAGCACCACATGGAATCGCACCTTGTCTTCCCCCACCGGCTCAATGTCCGCCACGTCGATGGCGCTGGTCCGCGCCCCGGTGTCCACCTTGGCCTTCAAACCGCCAATGCCCCACTCCGGCAGGTCCACGTACTCCCGCCAGCCGATCAACTGCCTGGCCTGGCCATCGGTCATGGCCCGAATTGTATCAGGCTGCCGGTTGGTTACACTCCCCGCATGCTCCAGGCGATTGCCTTCGATTTCGACGGGGTCCTGGTCGATTCCGAGCCCCTGCACTTCCGCGCCCTGGCCAAGGTCGGCAAGACTATCGGGTTTTCCCTCGATTGGGACCGCTACTGCCAGGACATCATCGGCTACGACGACCGCGATGCCTTCCGTGCAATGATGCGCGAACGCAACCTTCCCGAGGATGAACAGCAACTGGCTGATCTGTGCAACCGCAAGCAAGATGCGATCGATCAGTTGATCGCGGCGGGTGTGCCGATGATTCCCGGGGCGCGGGCACTGCTGGATGAGATTCAACAGGCTGGGCAACCTCGCATCGCCATCGCCAGCGGCGCGACGGCCCGTGACATCGAACAGATGCTGGCCGGGCTGAAACTGCGCGATCGCTTTCGCGTCGTCATTTCCGCCGACGATGTAATGCACTCCAAGCCGCACCCGCGAACCTATGCCCTGGCGGCCGAGTGCCTCGGTGTCGCTCCGCAACATTGCCTGGCCATCGAGGACACGTCCGCCGGCCTGCAGAGCGCTCGGGATGCGGGGCTGATGACGCTCGGGCTGGCCACGAGTGGCCCCGCTTCCCTGCTGCATCGCGCCCAGCGCGTGGTGCCCGACCTGACGCACGTGACGCTGGCTGACCTTAAAGCCTGGTATGGATGAAATGTAATGCCTGATGATGCGCCCTTGATGTTGAGTGTCAGCGGATTGCGCGGCCTTGTTGACCGCACCATCACGCCGCAGGTGGCCGCTCGTTACGGTGCGGCCGTCGGTAAGTGGATCAGACAGTCGCACCCGAACGTTGCGAAGCCACTGGTGGTCATCGGGCGCGATTCACGACCATCCGGTGAAAGCTACCAGCAGGCCGCCGCGGCGGGACTGATGCAAACCGGCTGCCGCGCCATCAATCTCGGCATCACCTCCACGCCCGGCGTCGCGGTCATGGCCCTGCACCTTCAGGCCCAGGGCGGCATGGTCGTCACCGCCAGTCACAACCCCATCGTATGGAATGGCATGAAAGCCATCCGTCACGACGGCTCCTCGCCGCCCGCCGAAGACGCCCGCTGCATCATCGAACTGTTCCGGGCCGACACCAGCGAGTATCCCACCACAACCGACATCCCCACCGATGCAACCGCTGCCAAAGTGCATTGCGATGCGGTACTGGCCCAAGTTGATGTCGAACTGATTCGCAGCGCGAAGCTGCGTTGCGTGCTCGACAGCGTACACGGTGCAGGCGGCCCCGAAGCGCGATTGCTGCTGGATGCGCTCGGCGTCGAAGTCGTGCATCTCTATGGCGAACCGACCGGCGACTTCCCGCATTCCCCTGAGCCGACGCGCGAAAACCTCACCGGCCTGTGCGATGCGATGAAGCAACACGACGCCAACCTCGGCTTCGCTCAGGATCCCGACGCCGATCGTTTGGCTGTGGTCGATGAGACCGGCCGGTACATCGGCGAGGAATACACTCTCGCCCTCTGCACGCTGCACAAACTTGCTTCTGGCGCTGTGGCCGTCGCCAATCTCTCGACCAGCCGCATGATCGACGACATTGCCGCATCCGTTGGTGCCACCATCCAGCGCACGCCCGTCGGCGAAGCCAACGTCGCTTCCGCCATGCGCAAACATCACGCCCTAATCGGCGGCGAAGGCAACGGCGGCGTCATTCTCTCCCCAGTCAGCTACATCCGCGACAGCCTGGTCGCCGTAACCCTGCTGCTTGAGTTGCTCGCCAGGCGTCGTCAGCCCTTGAGCCAGATCATGGGTGACATCCCCGCCTACTGCATTGTCAAAGAAAAAATCGACGCGGACAAAGATGTAATCGCCCGCCTGCACGACTCCATGCAAAACCACTTCCGGGGGAAGTTGGATTTCCAGGACGGTGTGCGCGTCGATTGGCCCGACCGCTGGGTGCACGTGCGTCCCAGCAACACCGAGCCGATCATCCGCCTGATCGCCGAAGCAAGAAATGAATCCGACGCCCGCAGCATGATCACCGAATGCCGCAAGGCGTTGAAGCTTGAGTAAAGTGAAAAGTAAAAGGGGAAAGTGAAAACCTGAAATTCCTATTTTCACTTTTCACTTTGCGCTTTTCACTTTTGACTCTCCCCCCAATCCGTCTTCACCGGCGCTTCCGCGGTGAAACGCTGATTGTCAGTCATGGTGTAGAACAAGCTAAGCACAGGATTGCGCTTGGCGGCCGGCAACTCCTCGAGCTTCAGATGAAACAGGTAGCAGCGCGTCACCGGATCGTAATATCGCTGCTGATCCTCCAGCGTCATCAGTGACACGGTCCAGGTATAAAGGATCGCCTCCGCCCCGCCACGATTTCCGGGGGCGGCATCGCGCAGCTCCAGCCGCATTTCGCCCGCGCCCTTGACCGAATCGCCCATCTCATCGAACAACTCGACCCGCGCCTCCAGCACCGCCTGCTCGCCCTGCTTCACAAACCGTGTCGTCGGATACACCCGCATCGCCACCGGCCGCGACTCCCACCCCCGCCGGCCCCCGGAATTGGAATCCCCCCGCCCCCTTGTCTCCGTGTCCCCTTGTCCTCCATCCCCCTGCGACGGCTCGCCCTTGAACTGGCAGGCGGTCAGCAAGGCCACGACAATCAGGCACACGACGCGCTTCATGCCATGAGCATAAACCACCCGCACCCCGTCGCCAAGAGGCGTAAGATCCTGACGGTCGGGCAGGCCTCCACGACGTCAAAAGGCGACGCAAGCCCCACCTGCCAACTGGATGGCGAATAGAGATCACCCCAGCCACCAACTTATAACATTTGCGATGTGTGCCTTGTTTGCACCTGTATTACAGATGAGTAATGGTGATATCGCCCCAATTTTGTTGGAGGTACTCCGCAGCCAGGCGACGGTGGCAGTAGTCCGGTGTCGGTTCGCTGCACAGCAGGCAGGCGTCTGCGAAAAGTTGTGGATCGAGAACCTCCTCAACATGGCGGTCCGCCAGTAAACTGAGGTACACAGGGACGTATTCGTCCCACATGATCTGATTTTTCTTGTACCCGTCCAGAAGCTCCGCCGATGGCGCGAGGATCGGCAGGTATCTGTAAGCCGTGTTGATGATGACGCGGCAGAAATACTCGAGGTCGTGTTGTTTCGTGAAGCCCGCCAACTGGGATCGATTCCACAGCCGGGTATCGATCAGGCGACGAACGTCATGGGATTGCAGTAAGGTAAAGAACTGCTGGGCGGACTTGCCGGAAAAGCCAATCGTGTAAAGGTTCATCGTTTCAGGCTCGCCGAATGAAGGGTTGCCGAGTCGCTCGCCCATTCTACATGCCGCCGGAGTGGAACAAACTGTCATAGCAGCGGCAGCGCTACCTTCACCAGGCGCTCAATGGTCTCCAGCACGCGCAGGGCGGCCAGCAATTGGTTTTCGTCCAGGCTGGCTTCCTGCATGGCGGAAACATAAGCCGGGTCGCTGCGCAAGCGATCGACCACCGAGTCGGTCAACCGCACACGATCGATGGCGGCCGCGAGGTTGGGGTGACGCTGAGACCAGTCGTCCCACTGCACGTCGATCCGCTGTTGAACGAGGTCTTTGAGGTTTGTCATGTTCCGGCTCCTTATTCCGATTCACCCAGCAACCGCCACAGACGGGCCACGGCCGTGTCACTGAGAAGCTGGTCGCGCCGCTGCAGCAGATCGATGGCACGCTGTGTGGCTTCGGCGGCGGCTTCAAGGTTGTCCGCGCGTTGCTGCTTTTGCTGCGCAGCCTCAGTCTCGCGCACCAACAGCGCCTCGCGGGCGGCGACATAGACGTCACTGGCCTCAATCACCCAGGCGCTGGTCAACTCATCCTGCTGGTGCAAATCGGCAGCGAAGGCATCAGCCAAGTCGGATCGCGTCTGCTCGACGAGCTGGTGATCGACATCGATGTCCTGGCGCAGGCGCCCAGCTTCGGCGGCCATGGTGCTGCGCGATACCTGTAGCAATGGCACGACCGATGGCGGCGCGGTACAACCCGAAATAATCATCAGAAGAACGCTATGCAGCAGATTGATGACGGTTTTGCAATTCATGATTCAGTTGCTCCAAAACCAGGCGCATCTGGGAAAGGGTCTGATCGAAACGTTCGATCGTCTGCGTGTTGTGCTGCACCAGCTCGACCAGCAGGCCTTGCTGCTCGCGCTGGCGCATCAGCTCAGCGTGGGCGGCATCAAGCTGCGTTTCGCGCTGGCGCGACAGCCGGCGCTCCCACACCCACAGCAGCCCCATCAACCCCGCGATGCCGAATTGCGTTAAAGGTTCCAGCATTTCCGTGCCCATAAAAACTCCTTTTAGCCGGGGAAAAACGACCGTCAGAAGCGCAGTTGCACCGTGGTGGCGGCCGCGCTGAAATCGAAAGCCACCGCCGTCACAATGCCGCCTTCGCGGCGCAACGCCTGGGCCTGTTCGTCCAGGTCGCGGGCTGCCGCGCCGGCATCGAGCAGTTGATCGCCGGGATGCACCACCACGTCGGCGTCCAACAACTTGAGCGTCGCCTGTCCCTCGCGCGAGGACAGCGATTGCTGACACCGCCACATGCGATCGATCAGCCATTTCGTCATGGCCGAACCGTCATCGCGCTCGTCGGCGATCAGCGCACCGTTGCCCACGTCGTCGTAGTGGATGGAGCTGGGATCGACGTGGCGGAAAGTGAACATCTTCGATAGATCAAGCCGCCGCGGCGGAAGTAATCCCGTAAAAGGATTGCCCTGCCAGCGCTGTACGCTCACCGGCAGCGGACTGCGCAACGACGCGGTCACCCGCACCCGAGCGCTGCCCGCCTTGGCGGCTGACAGGAAAGCTGCCGGCAATGTCGTGTCGTTGAGATACACGCCAGCCCGGTCGCTGAGCATTTGCAGGCGCCCCGCCCAGCGCGACCAGTTCAGACCTCCGTCGGTGGAGAATTCCACGATTGGATCGCGTCCCCGGCCCGCATCATCCAACGTGACGCAGGAGAGAAACCGCAGTGCCGTTGGAGCGACGGCCGACTCGCGGAACAGCCCCGCCAGGTCGTAGGCGACGCCGCGGTTGAACGGCTCGCCGCTGTAAGCGCCGTCTTCGTTGAGCACCCAGTGCCGATACACGTTGGCGTAGAGAGAAAAGTTGCTGCCGGCGGAACGGTCGTATTCATCGTCGGCAGCGCCCTCCAGGTTCGGGTCCCAGCCGCCGACCATTGGGAAGGTGGACTCGACCATCGGGCCGCCTGCCTGTGCCAGCCACAGGCGCGATCCAGCGCGCGGATTGCGTTTGCTCATGCGTAACACTTCACCCAGCGGTTGATTTTCCCTCGCCCAGCGCATGCGCACGCATCGGCCGCGGCTTAGTGAACGCACGTTCCGCCGCTCGATCAGGCTGTGGCCTTCATACGACAGATCGCGCGTGACGCACAAACCGTAGGGCTCCAGCACCTGCTCCAGCACCCGCCGCAGGCTCAGGGACAGATCGATCGGCGCCACCAGCGGCGCATCAGCCGTCTCACGCGGCAGTGCGCTGAGGTTCAAAGCAAGCCCAGCAAATGCGGACACACTTTCCAGCGCCTGCCGCACCGTCCACGCGGCTCCTTCATGCTGAAGCACGTAAACCTGCCGCCCATCAACGTCATGGCCCCCGTCGCTGCGCGTTGCCGCCAGCCAGCCGCCCGATTGCAGAACCAGTGAGCCTTCACGATCCAGCGTCGGCACCTGTTCCAATGGTTCATCAAGCAGCTCTGACCATGCACCGCGCAGCTCGATGCGATCGGAGTCGATCCACCTGGGCCACTTGCCATGAACCAGCACGCGCCGACGAATCTGGCCGTCACATAACCGAAGTGCCTGCACTATCAGCCACTGCTGAGCAGCAGGCATCGGCCCCGTCATGCTCAGCAGCGCCAGCCGCTCATCCAGCGGGCCGGTCATCTCAACTTTCAGCACGTTCAACCGCGGCTCGATCACGCCATCGAGCAGAACCATCGGCCGATCCACCGGCCGCGCCCCCGCAAGTGACACCGATGCTAGCGAAGCGCAGGCACTCATCATGCAAGCTCCATTGTCTGTAGCGCTGCTGCCAGCGCCGGGCGCGGCTGCAACGACAATGACCACGGCGACAACCAGACCGCACCGTCCACCGACGTAATACGCCAGCGATATCGCCCCGATTCAGCCGGCATCGCTAGCACCACTTGCAGCATCCGCGCGCGCGGTGAAATGTCGGGCGTGGCCAGCACACTCTCCGATTCCCCGTCCACTTCGCTGCACAGTTGTGCACCTTGAATCCCGGCCGATTGCAGTGAACGATCCCAGGCTGCAATCAACTCGACCTGTCCTTCACGCACGCGCGGCGACCAGTGGTCCTCACTTGGCGGCCAGGCAGGTTTCAAAATCGGCCTTGCCGCCACACCCGACAGGTTGACCGCACTGATCAATGTCAGCCCAGCTTCCTGCCGGCCGTGCTCATCAACCCGTCGCACCACGAACAAGCCGTTACACGCAGAAACCGCGAACTCCGTTTCATCCAGGCGCAGCGCTGCGACAGGCTGGGCGGGGTCGAGTTGCTCCAGTGAATCCAAAGGCCCCAATACGTCCCAGCCCGCACGCGGCAGGTTGACGCGAAGCAGCGGATCGCCCACCAGGTGCAGCCCGTCACGCAACAGCGGCTTGGCGACGTACATCGCCTCAGCCAGAGTCCATCCGTTGCGCGATGCCTCGAAAAACGGCCGGGCATACGGCATCGTTGCGGCACTGATGGTTCTACTGACAGCGATCGCGGCTGCGTAACCGGCCGTCAACGGCGCGGTAATCCAGTTGCTGGCTGATGTCGAACGAACGGTCGTCGCTGTCGGACCAGTCAGATCGAACTGGGCGCAGACAATACGACGACCGGCCGGCTCGGCGAAGAAACCACTGGGCGGCGCGGGCTGGCCCCATCCCCAGAAGAAGCCATCGTCGCTGATGGCGTCAAACTGCTGCGGGGTCGTGCTGTCGAGCGGGCCGCTCAACTGCATGGGCAGGCGCAGCCTCTGGCGATCGATGCTCTGTGACCAGTTAACCATGTTCTGCGTGCCGGTGTAGAACAGCGGACCCGAGCCAGCGAAGGGATCCAGATACAGCGTGCTGTCCAGACCACCACCGCCATTCGCTGCCGCCAGCGCGTCCGCCTTGCTCATCAGATTGTTCACCGCAGCCAGGTCGGGACCATCCAGGCGCGCGGTCAGGCGATCCACACCCAGCATGGATTTCGTAGGCCTCTGCGGCAGCACGTCCGCGGCATTGGCGTTGATACCGACGCTGATCCCGTCGCCAGCCCGGTGCAGGAGATCATCGATGGCGTAGCGCGTGCCCGAGCCGGTGAAATCGACGTACCCCGGCACGCGGTAACCGATCAGCACACCCATCACCAGCGCGCTTAAGCCGGTGTTCGCCAGGTACTGTTCGATGGCGTCATTGAGAGCGGCAAAAGCAGCGGCGTCGATCAACTCACTTGTCGGCAGATCCAGGCCGAGCAGGTTGGCATAAGGAATGCCGCGGGCATCTCGGTAACTTTGAACCCAGGTGACCGACTCGGCCACGGTCGTGTTGTAGATCACCAGCCAGCGGGCTGGATCGTCCGCATGATCGGAGGTCGGCTGTACCAGGACCGGGCCAATGGGACCATCAGCGATCGCCCATTCATCCAGCCAAAGCTCACCCACAGCATCGGTATGCTTGAGAATGACGCCGAACCAGCAGGTGCGTGTAGCCAGGGTCGCCAACGATCCGCTGATTTCGTCGCGCTGCACACCGTTGACGCTGAGCGTGGCCGCGCCGTCGGCCGTATCGATGCCCAACTCCACCGCATGCCAGTCGAATTCAACGTGCAGCGAAGCGGTCAACGTCTGCCCGGTCGCCAACTGAACGGTCAATGCTCCGCCATCCGGATCAAAGGCTGTGCGGAAGGTTTCCGTGCCTGCGTCATCGAAGCCCGCCGCCATGACTACGGGGCCGCCGGCCAACTGGTTCACAGCCATCAACCAGCGGACGTAGATGACCTGCTGCTCAGCATTCAAATCCCATTGCAGATACTCACCGCCACCGCCCTGAGACAACGTTGCCCGCAGGCCGATGACGCCGCGATCAGGAAATGCAGCCGTTTGCGATTGGACAAGTGTAGTCGCCATTACGCCTCCAGAATTCCAGCGCCAATCTGGTACAGGCTTTTCACCTGACTGCCGCTGAGTGCAGCCCCGAAAACGGCCACCTCATCAATTTTGCCGTCCCACACAAAGCCGCTGCCCGCGAAGAAACCGGTTACATCCCCAATGCACAAGCTGATGGCCGAGCCGTCCTTAAGTGTCCCGGTCAGTGCCGGTTGTGCGGAATACGAAACCTCCGCGCCGTTGACGTAGATGCGGCACTTGCGATCCCCGGCATCGTCGTAGGTGATGAAGATGTGATAGATCGTCCCGGGCGTCGGGGTGAAGGTGGAACGCGTGGCGAAGGCCGTGTTCGTCGAGTTGTATAGGGTGAAGGCCAAACGTGATGAATCAGAACCAGCCAGCCAGAGTGTCCACTTGTTGCCCGAAGTGCTGAAGTTGGCCTGGGTCATGGCCATGGAGATGCCGGAAGAAACCGGCAAGCTATCCGCCGAAAATATCCCACCCAACGTGAATGCTGTCAGCCCGGTCAACACCGCCGGCGCACCGATTTCCGCCCGACCGCCGGCAAAGTCAGCACACTCGTCGGAATCCCCAAACAGCAACCCGCCTTGCTGCAGATTGATCGTGCCCACGATCGTTGCATGATTGCCAGCTACCAGATCCTTCAATGGGCCAGGCGCCGCATCACCCATACGCCAGTAAGCCAGCGGATTCAACGCTTGCACAGCCTGGATATGGCCCGGACGAGTCGCGGGCCCCGCAGTCAATTCGCCGAAATCCGGCACTTCAAAATCCACATGCTTGATCAACGTCATGTTCGACCTCAAACACTCAGAATGCTTTCGAACCTTCGATCGAGGATGTCCGTCACCACGCCGGCCGCGATCGTGACCTCGGCCAGCTTCAGATGTGCAGTACCGGGCCAATCACTCCCGGAAGTCGCGACGCCGATTGATGCAGCACCGCTGTCATCTTCCAGCCAGAGATAAGCCGTGTCGTTGTTAAATGCCGCCAGGTCGAACACGCCGCCGGCGTACGCCAGCACCGCCAGATCAATCGATGCCCGGCCCGGCATGACGCGCACCGTCGTCGCACTTTCATCATCGCGCATCACGCGCAGCGCGCCGCACGAGCTTTCCGCCAGGTGATGCAACTGCCGCACGAGCCACTCGTGATACGGCTGCAAACCCGCCGGCGGAAACTCCACGCCGGTCGTCTGGTGGCGCGTACCCACCAGGTCGGTGATCTGGTCACTGGATAAATCGCGGATGGTCATCGAGTTGCTCCTTTATGGGCGAGCAAGCTCGCCCGCTAAACAAAATTCGCAAATCGAAAATCGAAAATCGAAAATGCCTTCACTCCGGCCGATCATTTCGGATCACGATCAGCACCACGGCATTGGCCGCCTCCACGGAAACGCTGCCGGCCGCCGTGCGCGTCAGGTCCAGCGTCAGCACATCGCCGCGCTGCACCTGCTGTGTGCCGTCGCTCTTGACAACCGCCGCCACGCCGTCGCCCTGGTTGGTGCAGCGGAAACTCGTGCCATCGCTCGAACACAGGGCCGGATTGGTGCTGCACAATGACACATCGTTGACTTTGGCCGTGGCGGTCAGGCCGTCAGTTCCGTTGCTCGACTGCATATTTGTGCCCAGCGAAAGGATCACGTCCGTCACCTGTCCGCTGACCGGCACGACGCCGACGAGCTTGGCGCTCTGCGAAGCAGTGATCTGGCCCTCAAAGGCACACTGAGCGTGAACGGAACCCAGCAGATCGTGCACCTCGCCGTCATATGACTGGCGCAGAAACCCGGTGTCGGTGTTGACCAGCAACTTCGCATCGGCTGCCATGAGCATGGGCAGGCTCCAGCGGACAGCAATGTTCGCTGCCAAATCATCGGAATCGTTGATGAACTCGAAAGTCGCTTCGCCATCGACGTCCTGGAGCACCTGCAAATGCTGGTGCAGCGTATCGGCCGGCGTGGTGGGACCGGCACAAAGCTTGTTCAGGTTCAATGCGGTGACGTTGGCGCTGATACCGTCCACAGCCTGGTTGATTTCATCGACCGAGGCGGTCAGCCCGATGGCGGCAGCGCTGGGCGAGGCGAAGATCGCTTCGCTGCGACAGTCGGTGATCTGTGTGATGGCCGCCGCCGTCGTGACCACTTCCGCCAGGGGCATGAACGTTGAGCGATCTGCGGGAAAACCACTGGTGTTGATGATCAGCGTCCCGGAAGAGTCGAGGTAGACGTAGTTGGTCTGACTGGCGGTGACCACCTGCTGCGCGGCGCCGGCAAACATCCAGGCCTGGCCGGCGATGGTGCAGCGTCCACCGCGCGCGCCGATGCTCAGGTCGCCGTCCTGATACACGCGCAGATCGTTGGCCCGCCCGCAGGCCAGCAGCAACCGCTGCAGCATGCGGCGAAACTCCAGGTGATACGGAGAACGCCCGGTGGCGATGTATTCCACGCCCGTCGCAGCGTCCTCAGTCAGTGACAGCAGTTCAGCATCAGTGGGATATCGTTCGCTCATGATTGGCCCCAGGTGAGTGTGAAGTTGTCTTGCATCTGTAAATTCGCCGGCGGCTGCGGCAGACGTGCGATGGTGATCGGCTCCAGTTCCAACGGCTCATCGATCACCTGGCCGTCACGCGACAGTGCCCGCAAACTCAGCGCATGCTCGCCGTTTTCCAGATCTTCCCGCCGCCAGCGCCAGGCAAAATTGTCAGCCCCCAGCGGCCCCACGCCCAGTTCGCCCAGTCCTAATCCCGGCCCCGTCGCCGCATCGAAGCCGAATGCGCCTTGCCCGAACAACGCGCCAAACCCGCTACGATGTTCGCCGTCGCCCCACATCGGCGCCTCGTCCAACAATTGCTCGCCCTCGCGCACCTCAATGTGCGTGTCCACCGGCAACGTTTCATCACGCACCAGTGACACCGCAGCCGCACTCTGCACCGGCGGGTGCCAACATGATGAAACAAGCTTCCTTGACGGATCGTCCGCATCGGCTGCCACCAGTTCGATGCGGCGTGGCAGACTGCGGTCGATGCTCAACCATAGCTCGCGCTGTCCGCTGTCCCACGCTACATCCACCAGTTCACCGTCCACGAACACCCATACCACGCGCTCACCCTGCTGCGGCGCCCGCCACCACAGATGCACCAGGTGCGGATGCTCGCCCACTTCCGTCAGCACCGGCCGGGCCAGCACCAACTCGAACACATCCTGCGTCGCACTCTCAGACTCAATGCTGCTCACGGTGTCACCTGCACGTATTCGATGCGATAATCCACCACCCAGCGCGGCCCGATACGCCTGGCGGCGCTCGGCTCGAAACGAACCATCACCACGTTCTGATGTGCATTGCCCTCCTGATCGATCAGCGTCACGGGCAAACCATCGAGCTTGTCCTCGATTACATCACCGCGGGCCTTGAGCGCCGCCAGTGAGTCGGCTGCCAACCGCCCCGTTTGAGTGATCACGCGGCCGGTGCGTCCATCAGATCGCAACGCATCACCGTCACCACCGATGGGTGTTGCCAGCGTGTGTCGCAATTGTCGCCCGCCTACGTGCAGTCGGCAGGGCCCGCTGTCAAAGAGTTTTTCACCGTCAAAGCTGACTGTCATCACACACGCTCCAGTCGCACCACACCCAGCCGCCGCTGCTGATCCGCAAAGCCGTCACCATCAGCGTCGATCAATACCACCGCTCGGGCCGTCTGCTGCCTGAACCGGTACTGATATTCCTCCTGCTTACGCCGCAGGCTTTCGTTATCCCCCACCACCGCCGCGCCGCCGGCATACACCAGGGCCAAGGTGCCCAGCGTCTCCAGCCGGGCCATCAGCGACAGCGACACGATCGAGTCTTCATTCAACTCTTCTTCCGGGTCATCCGCATTGATGCCCAGCAGTCGCAGCAATTCATCGTGCACGATGGCCGCCTGCGGTGCGAAGGTGCGCACCTGCACCGCAAGGTTTTGCTCATCGCTGGAAGCAATGGCTGCATCTGTGCTGCGCGTGCGGAGAAGCGAGACCTGCAATGTATGTGCATCACTTCGGCTCAGCACTTCGTGCGCCACGCCGCCGATCAGCACCACGTCACCGGCGCCGACCGCAGCCGTCTTAAAATTGGCTGTCGCGCTGGTCAGCGTGGTGCCGCTGAGAATGCCGTCAGCAACCGACACTCTCTGCTGTGAGGCGAACGGCAAATCCGCAAACAGCATCGGCTCCTCAATCAGCAAATCACGATCGCTTGAAAAGTTCATGGCATCATCCTTGCGGCGGGCGTCGGGAAGAACATATTTAACTTAAATAAGTTCTTGTCCCTTTCGATGATCATGGCCCAAAACATGGGAATACGAGGCAAAAACGGCCCGCCGGCGACGAGCCGGCAGACCGCGGCGGGGGTTGCGATCAGGCAGCGCTGGTGGCCAGGTTGTGGATCAGGCCGTGCGCGTTTTCGTTGCGCAGCTCCAGCGTGTACTCGCCGATGACCTGGCCGCTGCTGCGGTCGCCGGTCTCGGCCAGGGCCTTGTAGTGGAAGCTGCGGCCGGCCAGCGGCAGCACCTCGATGCGCGAGGAGTCCAGCAGCAGCACCGCATCGGCCGGGACCCAGCGGCTGAGCACGACGCGGCAGACGCCGAAGTCGCTCTCATAGGCGCTGACCAGGTCGCGGAATCGCGTGTTTCGGGCGTCGTAGCTGCGCAGGGAGGTCATGAAACTGTTAATCTGGCGCTTCTGGAAGCCGCTGACGACGATGGTGTCGATGCGGGCGTTGGAACGCTCCCAGATCGATCGCAGCGCGGTGTTGAGCAGGTCTTCATCCAGCTCGGCCGCGCTGGCGTCGCTGACGTTGGTGCTCAGTGAGGGGATAATGCCGCGCAGCGTGCGCCGCGTCGAAGCGTCCCCCTGTGGGTTGCTTGCGGGGGAAACGCCGTTGATCACGCAGTTTTCCAGGTCGCGCACCAGCTCGCGCAGGCGCTCCTGCTTCTGGTAGTCCAGTTCGTCAGCCACGGCCAACTGGCGGGCGGCCAACTGTGAGCCGGAGACCTCGACGGTCGATGTGAAAATCTGCGTGTAGTTGCTGCGGCGGCTTCGACTGGTGAAACGGGCGGCCGGGGCGTCGTCGCCTTCGAGGGCGGCATTGCCCAGGATGCGGATCACCTGCTCGTCAGCCAGGTTCTCGGCGGTGGTGCTGCCATAGCCGCGCACCACGGTCAGTGTGTTGCTGGAAACGTTGGTCACCAGCATCACCTCGCGCGAGCCTTCGACCTGGATCTGATCGCCCACCCGGAAGCGCGAGCCGTGCGCCACGTCGAACTCGGTGTCAACATCGGGATCGCTGAACGTGGCGTCGTCGATGACGTCGGTGTTGGGCAGCAGGGTGTCCTCGATCCACTCGTGAATGGTCGAGGTCGCTTCGCGTCGCGGATCGCCCAGGTGATCCAGCAGCGGGGTTTCGTATGGGCTGACGATGCCGATGATGTCGCTGACATCTTCAGCGATTTCAGGCAGCGCAGTGCCCGCGGAATAGGTGGCTTTACCGGTAAAAGACATATGGGTGACTCCTTGTCATGGTTGAATGTTTGCTAAATCTGAAACCATTTAGCATTTAGGCTAAATGCAATCTTCTAACTCTTGCGACGCAGGCGCAGGTAGCGCAGCAGGTCGCGACGGTCGCCGCTGGCGCGGGCCTCGGCGGCGGCGTGCTCGGTGTGGGTCGGCTGATCTTCCACGGCCGGGCTTATGGAACGGGACGTGCGCGTGCGGCGGAACAGATATGGCTTGCACCGCTGCAAATCCTGCACCGCCAGCTTCACGTCCGGCTCGTCCATTTCCAACACCGCCCGCTCGGTCAGCAGTCTGGCAGCCTCCATGTCAACCACGTCGGACTCAGCCAACATGGCGTCGATGCGCTGGCGCCGCTCCAGGGCGCCGATGGTCTGCTGTGCTTCGTCGAGCTGACTGGCCAACTCATCGAGCTTGGAACGGGTGGATTCGAGCTGCTGCTCGGCAGCCTGAGCACGCTTGCGATAGCGGATCGCTTCGGTCACGGGCACCAGCTTGTCGGTCGCGGCAACTTCCGGGTTGGGATTGACTTCGTTGACTTCAACAGTTTCGGTGACGTCGGTCATGGCGTGTTACTCCGCACAATCGAGGTATCCCAGTTCGGCGAGCACTTGTCGCCGGGGGACGCCCAGTTCAAGTTTGAGTTGCGCATCGCGCAGCTTCTGTGATTCGTTGGCTGGCAGCGGATCGGGCCAATCGATGCGTACGCCGCGCTGCTCAGGTTCGGTGTGCAACAGGCCCGCCACGTCGGCGGCTTGCAGAATCAGCTCGCACAGTTCCTCGATGCCGCGGCCATAGCTGCTGCGCTTCTTGGAAGTGCGGGCGAGCAGGCCCATGAGCACGATGCGCAGGGCGTTTTCGCTGGTGAGGTTGCCGACCTTGCCGCGGATGATCCCGGCCGCAAGAGGGCTGATGCCGCTGGTTTTGTCCAGGGCCTCGCGGATCTCGGCAATGTGGGCGTCTTCGGATGGACTGGCCGCATCACCGCCGAACTCTTGGATGGCGGCATCGGGATTGTCGGTTGACCACATCTGGCCGGGCCCGACGGGTCGCTCGGTGAACTGTTCGATGCCCTTGCCCAGGTACATCTTGAACGACTGGAAGGTCACGCGGTTGGCGCGATCGCTTAGTCGCGTGTTCAACTCGTTCTGCAAACCGATCAGTGGCTCGACATCGCTCTGGCCCTGGTAAACGAACGGTCGCGGAAGGTTCTGGATGTGCACCACGGGCACCCGGTCGAGGCGATTGACCTGCGTCTCGACCAGCGTGCGCGGGTCGCCCAGCAGCGAGTGCGTGCCGAGATAGCCGGCGATGCTCTGATCGGTGAAAACCCGCGTACGCTGGACCACGGTTCGGCGCGCGGTCATGGTGGCGCCGCCGAGGACCCGGCCGCGCACACGGGTGAGAAAGGAGGGCGATTCCAGATCGTTGGTCCGCTGCTGGTAATGCACCACGTAGGCGTCCAGCTTGCGGTAATCGTCGCTGTTGAGCAGCGGAATGCCGCGCGTCGGCTCGATCAACTCCACCAGCACGTCGCGCCCGTCAAGCTGCACCAGGGCATCCACGTGTCCATAGACCGCACCCAGCAAAGCCAGATCCTGGAAGAAGCGGAAGCCGCCTGCCGCGTCGAAGGTGCGGCCAAGCAGCGCTTCGATGGCGTCGGACAAGGTCGGATCGCCGGCACAGGACTGGATGGTCAGCGGCCGCGCCAGCAGGAAGTCAATGCCCGCCCCGATGCGCCAGGCGATGTCGTTCTCGATGACCTGCTCACGGGGCGGCGTGTCCGCGGCGTGATGGCGCAGGCGCT
>JADLFV010000089.1 GCA_020849625.1 Phycisphaeraceae bacterium | reverse complement strand
TCCGGGCCGGCCTGCGCAGCGACGGCAAGGTCACCGCGGTTTACTACTACACCACCAACGACCAGCCCGCCAACTTCATCGCCTCCACCATCTGGGACGTGCCCGACACCGCGGCCAGTTCGCTCCGCGCTCATTACAAATTCGACGAAACCGCCGGACCCACGCTCTTTGACATTGCCGGCAACGCCAACGGCGTCACCAACAATGTGACCTTCTCCTCCAGCGGCGCACTGGCTTCCACCGATGGCTCGGGTGTTTTCAACGGCTCCACTTCCTCGGTTGACTTCGGTTCCGGCTCGCATCCCACAGCATTCGACCTGGGCACCGAGAACTTCACCATTGCCGGCTGGTTCAAATCGCCCGCCAACAACGTGCCGGATGGTTTCGGCAACCGTCCCATCTTCCAGTGCATCGATTACAGCAGCGGCGGATGGGTCTTCGAGCTCGGCCGATCCGACCGCAGCTATCGCGGCAAAGCCTTCTTCACCGTCGGCGGCGGCGACAGCTCCGTCTTCACACTCACGCAGGCTTTCTCCAACACGCGACTCGACGACAATCAATGGCACTGGGTCGCTGTCATCAACGAAGACGGCACAATCAAGATGTACGTCGATGGTGTTCTTCAGACCGACACCGGCCAGATGCAAACCCTCAGCACCGCCACCGCGCCGGCCGGCACCGAGGCCCAGTTCGCTGCGCGCGGCACGAGCCAGGCGCCATTTGAAGGCTCGCTCGACGATTGGCGCATCTATGACGAGGCGCTCACCGTCACCCTCAGCGGCAACACGCTCATCGGCGGCGATCTCTACAACGTCTGGCAGAACCTGACCCTCAACCCGCTGCACCCCGGCGACGCCAACGGCGATGGAAACATCAACCTCGCTGACTTACAAATCCTCGGCGACAACTGGCAATCCACCACCGCCGACTGGAGTCAGGGCGACTTCACCGGCGACGGCCAGGTCACGCTGGCCGACCTGCAGGTGCTCGGCGACAACTGGGGCTTCGGTTCACTGGACATCACGCTGGAACAGGCGATGCAGGCGGCGGGGATCACCGTGCCTGAAACAAGCTCACTGATTTCACTGGGATGCGCGGCCGCGCCACTGCTGACCGGACGGCGGCGCAGGAATGTTTGTCTGGAACATTGTCCGATTGGACGCTTTCACTGACGGAGTTAAAAAAATGAAACGCGGTAAGGGATTCACACTGATCGAACTGCTGGTGGTCATTTCCATCATCGCCTTGTTGATTTCGATCCTGTTGCCGGCCCTGACCAAAGCCAGGGAAGCGGGACGTGTCGTGAGTTGTCTGAGCAATCAGCGCCAGTTCACGGCCGGCATTCTGGCGTATGCGGTGGATGATAAAAACGGCGAAGCACCGCGGCGGTGCGGGCCGCTTGAACCCACGCAGCAGTACCTGCCCTTCCGTGTGTTTCCAACCACCTTCGTTCGCCCCATCAAGCAATATCTTCCGGACCTGGTGGACCTGCGACGTTGTCCGCTGTTCCGCACTGAAGGGTATGAGAATTTCAACGGCTATTACGCTGATGGAAGCTGGTTCCTCTGGCAGCTTTACATGGTGGGATTCGATGAAACAGACCCCAACACGGGTCAGACGCTGCACGGCTCGTGGTACGATGACCCGCCCTCGGCTGCGCCCTGGCGCGTGCTGGACAATACCGCTGAGATTTCCGTCAACGACAAAGTCGTGATCGTGGACGGCAACTACTTCACGGCTGGCAACAGAGGTGTGAGCAACCATGCCGGCGGCTTCTTCGACAACACCCTGGCCAACCTGCTCGTGCAACGGATTGTCGCCAGCAACCGCACCTTCGCTGACGGGCACGGCGAAACCGCAACGCGCAATGATATGGGGCGCAATGGCACCGACCTTTCCGCAGGTGTGAATAGCGCCCGCTTCAGTCATGGCAATGGCCAGGAAAACTCCACGCCCTCACGGCCATATTGGTGGTAATTCACAATGATCCGACAATTTGCATGTGTTCTACTGATCCTGCCGGTGCTGAACAGTACTGCTCAGCAGATCACCGTGACCGAGCACGTGGTCTTCGACGGCCATGCCGGCTGGCAGCATGACGGCATCACTTATCGTCTGGCCGTCGGCGTCATCACCGCTCAAGCGGCTAACGGCGACCTCGTCCTGGCCTGGACCACCGGCAGCGACAAGGAGCCGGCCGACGACAACTGCGGCGTCATCTCGCGATCCAGCGATGGCGGCAAAACATGGACCGAGCCGGTCGTGCTGGTACCCGCCCAAGACGGCATGCAGGGCGTGATCACCAATCTCTATCGCACCAAGGACGGCAAGCTCGTGCTCTATGGCGCACACCTGCCGCCGCAGGATCGCTACACCACCTGGTACTACTGCCGCATGATCAGTGATGACAACGGCCAGACCTGGTCCCCCCCGCCCCCGGAAGAGTTCGTGTTGCGCGATGGTCACGGATCGCTGGGTCAGGGCGAAATCCCCATCGACCTGCCCGACGGGCGCAGTCTGTACGTCGGCCACTGGTACAAGAAGCGCCCGCAACCGCTGATCGCTCCCGCCGCTCAACTCGCCCATGCCCAATCTCTCGCCGAAGCCGAAGCGATGCCTGCAGGCGAAGGCCGCACCGCCGGCGCGTTTGCCGACTTCTTCCAAGGCATCCAAGCCTATGCCGCGCCCGACGATCACAGCACCACCTTCCAGCCGCTGGGCAGTATCTTCGATCGGCCGCTGGGACTGATCGAGCCGACCACCATCCGCCTCCGCGACGGCACGCTGGTGGTGTTGATGCGGGCTGATTGGGGCGGCTTCCTCTGGCGCAGCGAAAGCACCGACGATGGCCAGACCTGGAGCAAGGCCTACCAAACCGACATCCCCAACCCCTCGTCGATGGTTGACCTCGTGCGCCTGGCTGACGGCCGCATCGCCCTGATCCTCAATCCCAGCGGCGGCGTGGTGGGCGAACGCGCCCGCCGCGATCCGCTTGCCATCTGGATCAGCGATGACGAAATGAAAACCTGGTCCGTCAAGCAGGACCTGATCCACGGCGGACAACTGGCCTACCCCGACTCCATCGTGCTCGACGACGGCCGACTGGTCTTTGGCTACGACCGCGATCGCCGGCAGGTGCGCTTCGTCGAAGTGCATTTCAACGGCGAGTGATCCACAGTCGAGTCATGGTTTACGGTCAATAACGAGCACGGCCAGTAAGATCAGCAGATGGGGGCTGACGGGGGCGGAACGTGGCGCGGACAACTTCCGGGGGCCACTTTCGGGGGCCACTTCCGGGGGTCCGGGAAGGAAGCAGAATCCTGGTTCCATTTCGCTAAATCCTCCGAGCATTTTGTCTAATCCTCCGAGCATTACGCGTAATCCTTCGAGGATTTTGTCTAATCCTCCGAGCATTTTGTCTAATGCTCCGTGGATTTCGTCAAATGCTTGGGGGATTTCGTCTAATGCTTCGAGCATTACGCGTAATCCTTCGAGCATTTTGTCAAATGGTCCGAGGATTTCGTCTAATGCCGCGAGGATTTCGCGTAATCCTCAGGGGATTTCGTCAAATGCTCCGGCCATTTCGCCTGATCTTCCGGGGATTTTGTCTGATCCCTTTTCCACTTCGTGTAATCCCCCGACCATTTCGCTATTTCCCCCGTTCATTTTGCAAGATGCCCGCCTCCGATAGCGATATCCCCCGCACGTTTTGCAAAATCCCCCGACCCAATAGTGATCCGACCCGCCACAAGCGCAAAATCCACCAACCAACACGCCATCGCACCCGCCCATTTTGCGCGATCCCCCGGCCATTTGGCCAAATGCTCCGTCCCATTGGCAATCTCACCTGATGCTCAGACGTAAGGCTCCGCGAAAAAGTAGAATGTCACCTTTCCCTCTCCCCTTTCCCTCTCCCCTACAGTGCTCCACCATAATCATCGTCTAGGGCCGGGGCGCGGCGGACTGATCGGAGCCAACGGTGGACCTTTCGGCGTGATCGGCGGCATGTCCGGCCGCTGCAGAGGTGGATGCGGTGGCGGTGGTGGAGTCGGGCGTTGCGGCGGTTGCGGTCGTGGTTGCGGCTGGGGCTGTTCCATTTTTTGTATCTCCGTTAGCTACCACAGAATACACAAAGGTGAATAGAAGTGCGGTCCCAACGAGACATGTTGTTACGCTAGCCCAATCGGTGAAACGCAACAGACGACGAAGCCAGCATGACGTTTGCCGTGCGCGAGCGCGCTCAAACGCGCCGTCCAATCCATGCGCACATTCCTCATCTAGGATAGTGCGGAAGCGGCTGTGCGTTTCTTGATTAACTTTCAGTGACACTAGACTCCCAAGCAATGCCAACACTAGCAAGACCCACGCCGTGGCAAGCAAGTATGACGTCGCTGCGGCCTCAACTACATCGAAGTCCTTAACGAGCGTCAGTGAGATTCCAAGTGCACCGCCGGAAATAGTGAGAACGGCTGTTGTAATAGCAAGGTCGAACGTTCCTTCGGACTGCGTTAAGTGACGGCGTTCCTCTTGATATACGTCGTAAAGCTGATGGTCATAGTCGGTGGTATCTTCTACATCTATATCAGGTTGCTCCGTCGCGTCGATGCCGCTAGCGCCTAACGATTCCTCGGCCACTGATGCAATTGCAGCATGTTCCAATGAAGCCCCGGCAATCTGCTGCTCTGGGCGACAATCCAGCTTTTCATTGTCGGCCATTGTTGTTTCCTCTTACATCTTCTGCACATGCTCCTCGTCGAGGATTTCCTGCACGGTCAGCAGTTTGATGAGGCGGCCGGTGCGTTTGTGGAAGGCGGCGCATTCGCGGTCGGCGTCGTGGGTGTAGCCGAAGGCGACGTAGAAGCCGCGCTGGCGGTTTTCGCGCTCCATGACCGCCTCGAACTGGTCGATGTCGGGCCGGCCCACGCGGTTGAACTGTTGTTCATGGTGACCACCGCATGTCTCCCATTTGATTCGGGAAAGCAGCGCCATCCCTGTCGCGCCAATGAAATCGCGCCTGAATTGGTTGGCGAAGTTCGACTGCTAAAGCGTAGGCAACGCGCCATGCGCCTCCCGCGTCTTTGTTCTGATACGACCAAGGTGTTCCTTTTACCGGGTGGAAGCCGCTGTCAGTACGTTTCTTTTCTTCGATATTTGCGCTGGAGACTTGGCGTAGCTTGAAAACGGGTACGTGGCGACTATTTGCGCAGCGAAGACCTGCCTCAACAAGCTCGTTCCAGCCCTTACAGGGCTCTTGCCCAAAACTGGCGCTATCAACCGCGGTAAACCGTAGGTCGGGCGGATTGTTAGGTTGGAAGGTTCGCTCATTCCCCGGCGCAAGCGTTGACTTCGACGAAGCCTGCGAACTCGATGCATGCGGCGGTTCGATAGTACCGGGAGATGCAAGAGGCTCAGATTGCGGTGGCAATGTTTCGAGCAATTGACGGGCTTCGTCAAGTTCTATCTTGTACCCTCGATTGGTCATTAGCTGCACCAGCACATCTGGAAGTGAGGGAAACGGTGGCTCCTGGACCAATCGCCGGGCTTCTTGCAGGCATTCCAAGAATACCCTCTTCTTCTGATTGAGGCGAAGTTCTTGCTTGGCTCGCTTTTCCGCACTCCCTGATGTAATGCTGTCGCGTCCCAGATACTCTTTCAGCAAGCCCGCCACATCATCGAGCGCCGTTGCAGAATCGAGAAGGTCAATCATGGCAAACCGCTTGTCGCGGAACTCACCTCCCGTTTGAGAATAATACAGCCACCACCGCTGTCCATCGGTAATTACGGAGAATGCAGCCGTGTTGTTACGGTTGTAATCGCGTAGTTGTCGCTCAACCTCATCCAATTGCCCTTGGACATGACCTACCCTTTTCACTTCAATGAAAACGTCGGGAATATATTGTCGCGAAGAAAGAGCGAAATCGACCTTCGTTCGATCCTCCTGCGGCGTGGTAACACATTCTGAATCCACCTGAGTTGGATCCCAAATGTTCCATCCCAGCGAGTCAAGAATTCGAGCAACAATGCACAGTCGAACATGTTCTTCGTTACGGTACTCGTTCCGCCGGAGGCGCTCGCAGATATCTTCTAGGATCGCTTTCATGCAGATGTCCATGACGGTGGCTGAAAGAAGAGGATGAGCACGCGCGCGAGTTCGATGCAGCGGGGGCGCATGTAGTCGATGTAGGCTTGGGTGCTGGCGTGGCGATCCTCGAAGGCCCGTTTTTCTTTTCGCTCGCCCCAGAACACCTCGTAGTTGCGATTGCTGTTGAAGGGCGGATCGATATAGATCAAGTCGATACATGTGGGGGGAAGGTTTTTGAGTTGTTCGAGGCAGTCGCCGCAGTAGATGACGCGGGTGTCGAGCAGGGCGGATGGTTTGCCCCCCCGGAAGTCTGGAACCGGTGGAGACAATACGGCGGCCAGTTCGCGCTCGGGTGATGCGGCGGAGAACTGCATCCGTTTACGGACGGGTTTGTCGTTGGCGGCTTGTGCTCCCGCGCTGTTCCCGGTGTCGCGCTTCCTGGCCATGCTTCGGCACTATACCCGATAGATGCAGACCATACTACTGCGGGGCGGCCCTCACCCCGGCCCTCTCCCGAGAGGAGAGGGAGTAAAGCAGGCTTCCGCCTGCTCGAATGGATGAATGCCTTTGCCCCTCGGTGGCTGATGGCTCGTGGCTTCTGGCTATTGGCTCATCGCTCATAGCTCATCGCTCATCACTCACGGCTCAACCAGTTGCAAACGCAGTTTGCCGTCGGATGAAAGACTCAGCGGTAAGTTAGCCTCGATGCGGCCGGACGTGGCGGTGGCGAGGGGTTGTGTTTGGCCGTCATCGCTCATCACCTGGAGCACTTGGCCGTCGGGGGCGGGGATGGTTAGTTGCACGTCGTGGTTGGCAGTGAGGGTCCAGGTGTTGTTGCTGGTCTGGTGCAGGACGGCGAAGGTGGGGATGGTGATGCGGTCGCGGGGCTGGGTGACGCGGACCAGGAGGCCGTCGCCGGGCTTGAGTTGGTTGGGGTCGGCGACGTGAATCCGGCGGGGGCCGTCGAAGCTGAGCAGTGTGGTGGTGCGGGTGGGGTCGGCCTCGACGACGATCTGTGAGCCGTCGAAGCGATTGGCGCGGGAGGAGCAGTACAGTTCGTTGGGCCAGATGAGTTCGATGGAGCCGTCGTCGTGAATCTGTTTGACTTCCAGGCGGGTGTCGTTCAATTGTTGCTCGGCGAATTCGAGCATGGTGGCGTTGCCCTGATGCGGAACGGACACGGACTTGAGGGCCATCACTTCGTCGGCCACGTACGGGGTGGCGGCATCGGGCGGCGAACTGAAGCGCACCAGTGAATCCAGGGCAGCGACCTGGGCGGGGATGGCGCTGTCGACCAGCACGTTGTTGGCGTTGAGTTGGGCATCGACGCGCTGCACGTGGCTGGTCCATTCGGAGGCGGCGAGGCGGAGGGAGAAATCAGCGTCGCTGAGTTGCGTGCCGGAGACAAGTGTGGCGTCGGTGACGCGGCCTGATGCATCGCGGCGCACGAAGCCGTAGCGGCCGATCAATTGCATGGAGGCGGCGGAGACTTCACTGTCGGCAGCATCGGTGGCGAGGATGCGATCCTGTCGGCCGTCGGCCAGATCGATGAGCAATGATGCGATGTCGGAGGCATTGCCGCGCGCGACCTGAGGTGGAACCCATTGGGCTTGTTTGACAGCGAATTGCTGCGGTTCGGCCACTTCCACCACGGAGACGTAACACGATTGCAGCGGCTGATCGTTTGCAGCGCGGCGGCGGGAGACGACGGCGCGGAAGTAGTCATCGATCTCGAGCGTGCCGGCCCTGGCGGTGACCAGGGTTTGCTGCTGCGGGCTGATCATGCTCAGGCGCATCAGGCTCTTGTTGTCGTGCAGTTGCCATTGGGCCTGCCAGGGTTGGTTGGTGTCGGCGGCCTTGACGTCGAAGAGGAAGCCGTAGCCGTTGCCGGGCGGGGGATTCCATTGCAGGTATTGGTAGTCGGCCCGCTCGCCTTCGAGCCTGGGTTGAATCTGCGAGTTGCCGGCCATGATGCGCTCGCCCCATGCATAGCCGGGCTGGTTGTAAACTTCGGCCTGGCGCTCGGGATGATCGAGGGCAGCGAGTGACCAGACGTTGTCGATTGTTTCGGGGGTGGGGCCGGTCAATTGGAAGTCGGATGCGGGGCCGTCTTTGGCCTGGTGCGTGCCGTACCAGAGATAATCGTGCATCTTGCCGCCGGTGACGCGGAAGACGTCGATGCTGTAGAAGCGTTGATCGTCCACGTGCACCATGGCCAGCGATCGCTGGTACTGGGTGATGCCACTGCCGCGCCAACGATGGGGGTTGGACAACTCGATCAACTGCACGGGCTGAATGGGCAGGTAACTTTGCACGACGGCATCGGGCACGTCCTCTCGGTAGAGGCGATCATCGCTGGGCAAACCTTCATCGACCACCACGCCGCAGTGCGCCACCGGCTGGACGCCGAAGCCCTTGTGCGCTGGCACGCCCCAGACGTTGTAGCCGAACTCACCGGTGGCGAGCAGACCTTTGGCGTAGAGGACGGCCGCCATCTGGTCATCGTGACAGTGCGAGACATTGGCGCCGCCGCGCACGAACAGTCCGCGCTGCTGCTGGCCGGTGCCGTCACGCAGCAGCACCAGGCGCTTGGCCGGGCGCAGGAACGACTCATCAGGAATAAGCTGCATCGGTTCGACACCCTGCGGCAGCGGCGGCGGGGTCAGCCACAGAACCTCGGCACTGCCGGTCATGGCAAACGTCGGGGCGCTACGAATGCGATCGGGGATGGCCCAATAGACGCGCTGGGCCAGCAGCTTCCATTGCGCATCCTGCACCTGGTTGTAGAGCCAGACGGTCATCTCGCGCAGGCTGCGCCAATCGGCGGTGCTGAAACCGAAGCCGACTTCATGATCGGTTTCCTGGTCGGCGAAGGTGAGCATGCGGCCGTACATGCTTTGCTGGTAGATCGACGGAAGCGCGAGCGTGCACCAGCGCGGGTCCTGCGTGATGGGCGGGCGCTGCGGCAGGAGGTCCGACCATTGGCCCAGTGAAGGTGGATTGCCGTCGCTGCCTTGCATCAGGTGGTGCAGCATGAGGATGAGTCGGCCGCCGTAGGCCCGGCCGGTGTTGGCGTAGACGCTGCTGGCTTCGTAGTAGTCGCCGTCGCGGTTGACGGTGTTGTCCAGGAAGGCGTAGGTCGCTTCGATGTCACGGCGAATGAGGGTTTCGTCGGCAAACAGCAGCGAGCGCATCAGCGATGCGCTGTAGGCGCACAGAGCGTGATTCTGGAGATTGTCGTTGTCGGTGATTTTCCACGGCTCGCAGACCAGCAGCAGGCGATCGCGCATCAGATCCACCAGCCTGGACTGCGGGCGAAAACGCGAGAGCTGCTCGCTGCGGCCGTCACCCGCCACCAGATCGAAGGCCGCGGCTGTGAGAAACACGCGCGTGTTGGCCCAGTTGCCGGTGAAGTTGAAGAAGAACTCCATCGGTTCAGGTGGGCCCACCCAGTCAAGCACTTTGGTGCGCTTGTCGGGATCACCGACGCGGTCGGCCATCAGGTCGAGAATCAACAAGGTGCGCTCGGCGTAACGTTCATCGCCCGTAAGGATGTAAGCGTTAGCCAGCGGATGCAGAGCGCCGAGGATCTGATCGAAGGCGTAGGCGTTCCAGATACCCTTGAAAAAGTAGCGCTGACCGTCGCTGGGGCGCACCCATCCGTCGCCTGGATCGTAATACTGCTCGCCCGGTAGCTGGTTGCCGTAGAGGTCGCCGGTGTAGGGCGAGAGCACGGTGCCCGGCCGGGACATATCGCAGAGGCCGTTGCGGCCGTAACGCGCCCAGCTTCCATTGGTCTTGGGATCGCCGGCAAAACCGTAGGCGTAGCTCGCCCCTTCGGGCGGCATCAGATCAATCAACTCATGCTCGCTCATGGCCAGCCATTGGTCCGCGGTGTCGAGCCATTGTTTCACACTGTCAGCAAAGCGTGCATCGCTGCGGGCCAGTTGCCGCATCAGGCGAATGTCGTCCGCCGATTGAATCACACCGCGATAAGGATGCACCGGCCGCTGATCGGGCTGCGCCACACGGTCGAGCACTTCCTGCGGCGCCGCATCATCAGCCGCGGCCTGCATCGTTGCGCTCAGGACGATCAGCACCATCACGAACAGAGTGCGGAACTGGCCAGACCGTCGAAGCATGGACAGGTTCAAGGTGAATATCCTTCCGCGAGACAATAGACAGATTCGCCTTGCTATAACCTTACAGCTTTATATCATACTATCCTTCACCCCGGCCCTGTCAATTGCAGAAGGCGTTGACGCGCACAAGATGACTCGCCCGCCTCAAGCGCAAGGTTTTCCGGCCGACATGGTTTCGCTACCGATCAGGCTGCTTTTCGTCGCAGTGAGACCAGAGCCGTCGCTCCCAGCAGCAAAAGCAGACAACTTGGTTCGGGGATGGTCGCCACAAATGCAGCCAGGTCGGCCGCGGTCCCGCCCCAGTTGTCGCCGAGCACCTGCAGGTCGGACAGGTTGACGTTGCTGTCGCCGGTGAAGTCTGCCAGCGACCAACTGGCGGCAGAGGACTGCCAGTTGTCGCCGAGGATCTGCAGATCGCTGAGGTTGACCTGCCCGTCGAGATTGGCGTCGCCGGGCAGCGCGGCCGTCACTTTCACTGCCGTCGCACTGTAGGTCACCGCCAGCGACAGATTGCCGTTGACGCTCATCCCTTCGATTGCGGCAAAGGTTCCGCTGAGCGATTGGGCGCTGAGGATGGTGAAGCTGGCGCCGGCAGTGGGCACAAAACCATTCAGCAGCGTCAACTTGAGCTTGCCGTCGAGAGAGGCAAGGCCGAGCACCAAGAGACTGTCGTGAAAGCCGGCATAGGTCAGCTCGATGTCCAGTTGACCGTTGGTCGCCTGGCCGTAACCGCCATTGATCCACAGTGCGTCGGTGGCAGGACCTGGCGATACGCGGCCACTGTTGATGACGATACCATGCATGGTGCCGGTACCTTCAATGGCGCTGCCGGCCGTGAGGCTGAGGAATCCGCTGCCACCGACGCCCAGCGTGCCGTCGGTCAGGTTGATGGTCCCGCCATTGGTCTGCAGCGTGTTGCAGAGCAGGAAGCCGGAGCCGGAGATGTTGAGCGTCTGGCCGTTGAGGTCCACGTTTCCGCCCAGCAGTAATGATGTGTTGGCCGCCAGCGTGGCGTCGGTGATGTCGTAGAGCTTGATCGGCACCTGCACGTCGTGGCTGCCGGCCTGCACGTCGATGACGGCATGGCCGGTGTCGGCATCGAGGTTGATCGCCCCGCTGCCGGCCAGGGTGTACTTGTTGGTGCTGTTGAAACGCAGGCCCTTGACGGAGTAGGCGCTGTTGAGCATCACTGTTGAGGCGGTGGTGATGGCCGAAGCGAAAGTGGCGATCTCCAAGTTGCTGTCGGGGCGGCAATCGTATTGCCAGTTGATCGCGTCGGTCCAGTTGCCGCCGATGTTTTTGGTCCAGGCGGGCGCCGTGACGCTGATCAGTTTGACTTTGCCGTCGCTGTAGAAACTGCTGACATCCCAGCCCGAAGCGTTGGGGGCCGTGGGCAGGATGATGCTGTTGAAGGTTTGCCCGGCCATATAGCTTTCACCGTCGATCAGGTTGTAACTGCTGCCGGCGGTGAGGCTGAGGCCGGCATCGGGAGTGAACTGGAGGTCGCCGTTGAGGGTGGAGGATGACCCGCTGAGGAAAGTCAATGGGCTGAGGCCGTCGATCACGATCTTGCCGCCGTTCATAGCCAGCGTGCCGTAGATCGTGAGCTTGCCGACGCCGGTCTTGGAGAACGTCTTGCCGTTGAGGTTGACCACATCGCGGAAGGACAAGTCGCCGCCGCCGGCAACTGAGACATCGGTGTTGCTCAGCAGGCGGGTATCCACGCGAATCCAGTGGCTGCCCTGCTGCACATTGATGGAGGCGTTGCCGCTGCCGGCATTCAGGTCGAGCGCGCCGGCGCCGCCGCTGGTGTTCATGTTGTCCACGATGTAACGGTTGGGGCTGTTGAAGTTCAGGCCCTTGACAGTGATAGTCTGGCCGTCGGCAATGCGGGCATAACGGGTGGTGGTGTTGACCGCCTTGAAGTGAGCGATCTCGACATTGCTGTCAGGACGGGCGTAGTTGGCCCAGTTGGCGATGTCGGACCAGTCGCCGGAGAAGTCGCCGCCCCATTCGGGGTCGAGCACCTGCATGACCCGGGCGAAGCCGACGCTGGTGTAGAAGTCACTCAGGTCCCAACCCAGCAGGTTGGCAAGCTGCGGCATGATGATCTTGTTGAACTGCTGGCCGTTGAAGTTGCTGGTGCCGTCGTGCAGGTTGATGACGGCGCCGAGGGTCAGCGACAAGCTGGGATCGGGGGCGAATTCAAAATCACCGTTGAGCGTCAGTTGGCCGAGGGTGGGCGAGGAGAAGATGATCGGCGTCAGACCGTCGGTTTTGAGAGTGCCGCCATTGAGCACCAGGGCCTGATCGAAATCGAGCGTGCCCAAGCCGGTCTTGGACAACGTCTTGCCGTTGAGATTGACGTTGTCACGAAACTCAAAACGTTGACCGGAGGCGATGGACAGATCGGTGTCGCTGTTGAGTTTGACATCGACGCGGACCCACTGGTTGCCCTTCTGCACATCGATGAGCGCGTGGCCGCTGTCAACTTCGAGCACCAGAGCGCCGTCGCCATCGACAATGTAGCTGTTACTGCTGAGATAGCGCAGACCCTTGACGGTGAAGGATTCACCAGCGTTGATGTAAGCGTAACGGGTGGCGCTGTTGGCGGTGCCGAAGGTGGCGATCTCGTCGTTAGAGTCGGGACGCGTGAAGTAGAACCAGTTGTAGGGATCGGACCAGTCGCCGTTGGCGTCCTTGATCCAGGAGCGGTTGTCGCGGCCGGGGCCGGTGGCCATGGCCATCTGGGCTGTACCAGTCACATCTCTGGTGACGCTGGTGGTTTTAGACTTGTTGGTTTCGTTGGTGCTGGCGTAGATTTCGCCGTTGGTGTAGTCGGACCAGAAAACCTGGCCGTCGATGGCGGCCGCGCCAATGCAGAAACCGACGTCGGTGTCGGTGTAGAGTGTCAGGACGCTTCCGCCGAGTGTGACGCGGGCGATGTCGTTGTCGCCGGTGGTGGTTTCGCGCGAGAAGATCAGGCGGTTATTGGTCGCATCCCAGAACAGGGCCTGCGGCCGATTCTGGCCGACCGCGATTTTGCCGAGGTAGTTGCCGTTGGCGTTGAACTTGCGGATGCAGTTGTTTTCGCGGTCGGCGACGTAGAGGTTGCCGTCGCTGGCGAAGGTCAGGCCCCGCGGATTATCAAAGGATTCACCACTGGCGAAATTGGTGGGGATGAAGACGCTGACGTCGCCGGTCTGAGTGTTGATTTTGTACACCTTGTCGGAGCCGGATCCGAAGGTCGTGGTCATGTAAAGGTTGCCATCGGGGCCGACGGTGATCTGGTGGGGGTTGCCGGTGAATTCCGTTCCACTGGTGGCGACGGTTTCGAGGTAGTTGCCTGCCGAATCGAAGCGCAGCACGCGTCCGCCATCGCGATCTTCGGTGACATACACATCGCCATTGGCCGTCTGCGCCACGCCCATGGGCGTGTCGAGTGCGGCCCCGTCATAGGTGGCGCCAAGATTGAACTGGCCGATGGGCGCCAGGTGGTTGGTGTTGGCATACTCGAAACGCATCACACGGTTGGCCTTGGGATCAGCCACCAGCACGAACCTGGCCTTGGCGGTGCGGAAGTTGTCAACGACGTGGAAGGTCATCAGGTTCGTGTCGTGGGCCCGCGGCGGCTGGTTCTGGCCATCGCCCACGTCGACGGCGGTGCGGCTGACCACGGCCAGGTCGTTACCGTCGATGGCGAAGTTGAAATACGAAAACCCCTCGCCCCAGCCGGTGGAATCAGCGGCGGTGTCCTTGTTGCGGGTGTAAAGCATAATCTGCTCCAGGTCCCAGTTGACCAGATCCTTGGAGCTGAACAGAGAGCCGGTGCTGCGGATCAGCTCGGGTTCGCTGGAGTGGACGCCGCCGGCATCGGTGGGCAGCACGAGTCCGGTCAGGGCATAGAACTTGCCGCTGACCTCGTCGTACTTAATGCCGAACTTTTTCTCCGCACCGGGCAGCGACACGAACTGCTCGGGGCTCATGGTGGTGTTGGTGGGACTGGTGACTTTGACCAGGCCTGCATAGGGCAAAGCGCGGACCTTGGGCATGATGTAAACGCCCATCTCGGGCGAGGCCACGATCTGACCTTCGCTCCATCCCTGCCAGGCGCTGCCGAAATAGTTTTGCCCCGCTGTTTCTGACTCACTATTGCTGCGAGTCCAGTTGGCGGGATTCATCAAGTCCGAATTCACAGGCGCGGACATGGCATTGGCGGTGCCGCTGGCGAGCCAGATGCGGCCGTCGTAGAACACCGGCGAGTTGGGTGTGCCACCATAATCGCCGTCGAGAATGACGGAACTGGTCCAGGTGTTGCCCTTATCGGTGGATTTGCGAATGATGTAGTCGCCGTTGTCGCCGCCTTCGCGCGGGCCGGCCAGATAGACAGTGTTGCCGATGGAAAAGGCGGTTGACCAGAAGTTGTTGACCGAGCCCAGTTGTGTCCAACTGGCCCCCTTGTTGGTGGAGCGATAGACCCAGGTGGTGTTTTCGGAAGTGCCCAGCCCGAAGACATCATGGGTGGCGATGTAGGTGCCGTCGTCGAGAATGGTGATCGAGGGCGAGCCGATGTAATCCTCATCCCAGGGATAGGGATAGCCCAGCAGCGGCACGCGACTGGGCGCCTCCAGATAAGCGATGGGCACCCCCGGCACACGACTCCAATCCTGAGCCAGCGCTCGCGGCGCATCACACACAATCAACAGAGCGGTGAGCAGCGTCAGACTCGACACGGCGCTTTGTCCCATCCAGGAACCGAATGTAACGCCCCATGAGCTTCTTTGGCACATCCCGATTAACCTTCGCATCAGACGTTACTCAACTCCATCACCCCCGGCGCCTTCCATGGCCGGTGATTGCACATCGTTTCATGCCCGGCCACGGTTGCGCAGCAGGGCCAGACCACCCAACCCCAGCAGCAGCAGGCTGCCCGGTTCAGGGATTGTCGCCATGAAAGCGGCCAGGTCCGCTGCCGAACCGCCCCAGTGGTCGCCCACGATCTGCAAATCACTGAGGTTCACGTTGCCGTCGCCGTTGAAGTCTCCCAGCGACCACTGCCTCGACGTACCGGTCCAGTTGTCACCGAGTATCTGCAAGTCGCTGAGGTTCACCAGTCCGTCCAGGTTGGCATCGCCCGGCAACGCTGCCGTCACCAGCACCGCCGTGGCGCTGTACGTCACCGCCAGTGACAGGTTGCTGCTGATGCTTACACCATCGATCGTGGCGAACTTGCCGTTGATCGTGTTCGCCAGCATAACGCTGAAGCTGCTGCCATACGCCGGCACGTAACCGCCTTCCAGGTTCAGGGACAGTTTCCCATCAAGGTTCGCCATGCCAACCACCGCCAGCGCCCCGTAACTCGAAGCGCCTTCGATGGCGATATCCAGTTGGCCGCTGGTGCTCTGGGCGTAGCCGCCGTTGAGCCACAGCGTACCGCTCGAATCGCCCGGTTCGATCAGACCGTAGCTGAGCAGAATGGCGTTGACCGAGCCCACGCCGCTGAGCTTGCTGCCGGATGCCAATGTCGCGAATGGAGAATTGAACGCCAGTGTGCTGTTGTTTTGAAGATGGATCGTCGAGCCGGTCATCTGCACCGTCCCGCCCAGCGTCAGCGTGCCGGGGCCGGACACGTTCAACGTCTTGCCGTTCAGATTCAAGGTGCTGGTCAGCAACAGCGTGCTGCCCGAAGCCAGGCTCACGTCGGTGCTGCTGTTGAGCAGCATCGGCAGTTGCACCTCGTGGCTGCCCGACTGCACGTCGATCAACGCGTTGCCGCTGTCGGCATTGAGGGTAAGACTGCCCGAGCCGGCCAGCGTGTACTTGTTGGCGCTGATGAAGCGCAGGCCCTTGATGGTGTAAGTGGTGTTGGCGCTGATGGTCCGGGCGCTGCCGATGGCTGAGCCGAAAGTGGCAATCTCCTGATTGGTGTCGGGCCGGCCCCAATAGAGCCAGTTGAGTGGATCCGCCCAGTCACCGTTGGCGTTCTTGAGCCACGCCCGCTGGTCTCGGTTGGGGCCGATGATGGTCTGGGTTCCCGAGGTCCAACTTGAGCCACCCGGCAAGGAAGCAACGGTCGAGATGAAGTCGCCGGCCGCGTCGAACTTCAGCATCCGTCCGCCCGTTTCGCGGATGTAAACATTGCCCTGGGCATCCGTCGCCAGGCCGTTGGGATTGGTCAATGCAGCACCGGCAAAACTGCTACCGAGTGCGAACGTTCCCAGCGGCGCGTCTTCGTTACCTGTGCGCTCATAGCGCTTGACCGTGCCGCTTTCGATTTTCAGGTAGTGGTCGGGGATCGCGCTGCGGAAGTCCTCGATCATATGGAACGTCATGAGGTTGGAGTCGTGGCCGCGCGGGGGCAGACGTTCACCGTTCATGCTGGCGTCGCCGTCGGTGTCGAAAGCGGTGCGGCTGACCACGGCCAGATCGTCGCCGTCAATGGCGCCGTTGAGATATTGAAATGCCTCGCCGTAGGTGCCGTTGTCGATGTGGGAGCTGAATAGGAAGATTTTATCCACGTCCCAGTTGACCAGGTCTTTGGACGAGAGCATGGCCGCGGCGGTGCGGGTCAGGGCGGCTGTGGTCACGCCGCGATGCACGTCCAGCACAGGATTGTCGAGGACGTAAAACTTCTGTGAAACCGGATCGTACAAGGCTCCGAACTTCTTTTCACCGCCGGGCAGGCTGACCCAGTCGGCGGTGGTGGGATTGATCATGCTGGAGGCCGAAGCCACGCGTAGCAGCACGGTGTTGGGGTTCTCGCCAATCTTGGGCAGCAGCACGACGCCGGTCTGAGGTGAAGCGACGACCTGTGCTTCGCTGATTGTCAAACCGGCCCCCAGCGGGCCGTTGTCGGTGTTGGCGCTGTTGGATAACGTCCATGAACTGGACAGCAGCAGGTTGGAACTGACAGGCGCGGAAAAGACACGCTTGCCGCTCTGGGCGATCCAGATACGGTTGTTGTAGATCACGGGTGAGTTGGGCGTGCCGCCATAGTCACCCGAACGCAGTAACCCGCTGTTGGCATCGACCGGATTGGTCCAGGTGACGCCATAGTCCGTGGATTTACGGATCAGAAGATCGCCGTTCTGGTTATTGTCGTCGCAACGGGGGCCCAACAGGTAGAGGTCTCCGTTGTGCTGAAAGACGGTGGACCAGAAGGCGTCGGTGATCTCCGCCTGTTTGGTCCAGGTCTGGCCTTTGTCGGTGGAGCGGAAGACCCAGGTGTAGCGGTTGTTCGTGTTGCCGCTGCCGTGAAACAGGTCGTGGGATGTGATGTAGGAGCCATCAGGCATGATGGTGATCGAAGGCGACGCAACGTATTCTTCGTTGTATGGAATGTTGAAAATGCGCGGCGGGGCTTCGATGTAGGAGATCACCACCCCCGGCACCCGGCTGAGGTCCTGCCCCCATGCTGGCGGCGCCAGCAATGCCTGCCCGCAGACACCAACCGCCACCAGAACGGCCCACCACAAGCGCACGGACACCACACTGGCAAATCGAGGGTTACGACTCATCACGGTGAATCCTCCAATTGCTCGCGGTACATCTGGATCTGCAGAGTCACCTTTCAACCCTGTGCCTGGAATCCACGCACTTCCCAAGATATAGATGATTATACCTCTGCCATAGGCACATACGCTGCACAATGATGGGTGGTTGCACCCTCGCAGTGGGGATTTGGGCAGCTTAATCGGGCTGTGGCGGGATCAGGCGGAAATGAGGGCAGCAAACTCGGTTGGGGTCGGGCTGGACGCCGCGATGGGGCCGTAGCGCAGGCTGGTGGCATGCAGCATCAGTCGCGGGGCACTATCCGCTTGGCCGTAGATGGCGTCGCCCAGAATAGGATGGTTCAGATGTGCCAGCATGACGCGAATCTGGTGAAGATGGCCGGTGCCAAGGTCAATCTCCAGCAGGCTGGCCCGGTCGTTGGTTTGGATCGCCCGCCATTCCAACGTGCAGCAGCGGGCGGACTTCTCCCGGCTGTGCGCCTGCGACTCGGCTACGCGCACCAGGGCGGGCTTGTGGCGAGCGACATACAGGTCCATCGTTTCCCGACCCTGCCCCTGCATCCGGCCGGCCACGACCGCCAGGTAGCGCTTTTCGATGCGATGCTCCGCAAACGCGCTGCGCAACTCGCTCCACCAGGCATCGTTCAGGGCGATCGCCAGCACGCCTGACGCCTCGAAGTCGAGCCGATGCACCACGCCGCGGCGAAGTTCACCTTCCTGCCCGGGCAGATGCTCGAATCGCCCCGCCACCGCGTTGAGGATCGTGCCCCGCTCGCCGCTGCGCAGTGGATGCACCGGCATGCCCGCAGGCTTATCCACCACGATCCAGCCTTCGCCTTGTGCCACGATGTTCAGTGCAAGCTCAGGCTGCGCAATCACACCCTGCCGGCCCATCTCCACGGCGATGCGATCGCCGACCTGTAACAAGCGACCTTTATCATGCAGGTCCGTGAGGAGCCCGTTGCAGGTGACTTGTCCAGCTTGCAGCCGCTGCCGCACCGCGCTGCGCGACATGGATAACTTCGCCGCCACTGCGGTGTCCAGACGCGCCCCAGCCTGTTCCGCGCTGACGGTCCAGGTTTGCGTTGGCATGGGCTTGTCTCCAGGCCGCCCCGATTCATCGGGGCGTGATCCATACACTCGGCACGCTCCACTGAAGTGAAGCGGCCTAAGGCGTGTTGGCGGAGGTCTTGGGCCGACCCTGTGGGAAGAGTAATTGAAGCTGGTTGCGCAGTTTGACGGCATCGCTTTCATGGCCGGCCGCCTCGTACAGATCGAGCAGCCCCCATTGCCAGTCGCCCTTGCCCGGATCGACCTCGATGGCCTTCTTCATGGCGGCGATGGCGACGTCGAAGCGTCCGGCTTTGGCGTGGATTTGGGCCAGCGTGTCAAGGTACTCAGCGTTGCGCGGCTCGGCATCCACCGCCGCTTTTGCCAGATTCGTCGCTTCATCCAGATTCTCACCGCGCGACAGCAGCACCATGGCCAGGTTGTTGTCCGCGATGACCAGCTTGGGATCCAGCTCCAGGGCCTTGCGGTAGGCGATCTCCGCCTGCTCGAGTCGGCCGGACAGTTCCGCGATGATCGCCTGCAGCACCCAGGCAGGCCCGTCGGCGTGACCGGTGGCGGTGGCCTGTTCGATCCAGTTCTGAGCCGAGTCGCGATGCGCCACGTCAGCGGAGCGCAGGAACAGCGACCACCATCCCTGGGCCAGTTGTGCCTGCTCATCGGCAGCGGTGGGCGGGGTGTGCGGCTCGACTTCGTGCAACCACGTGGCAGCGATCTTCACGTCGCTGATCGCCAGGGCGGCGATCCGGCTCCACAGCAGCCGCCAGGTGCGATCGCCATCCAACAGTGGGCGCAGCACGTTCTGGGCCTCGGTCGTGCGACCATCGGCCACCAGGCCGCGCACGTAGGAGAAGATCACCGACGGGTACTGATCGGGAGCCGCCAGAGCCGCCGCCAGATGTGGTTGAATCTCGCGCATGGCGGCCTGCACCTCTCCCATGCGCAAGCGCGCTTCGGCCACGATCATGTCCGCGCCCAGGGCCTGACCGGCCGAGCGCTGCTGCCACTGCGCTGCCGCCACCAGCGCCTCGGGCCAGCGCTGCATGGCTGTCAACGCTTCGGCCGCCAGCCAGGCCGCATCGACCGAGGTGGGATGCTCGTACATGGTGCGCGTGGCCAGATCGGCCGCCGCCTGGTTGTCGCCACCGCTCATGTAAGCACGCATCATGGCGATCTGTAGGGTCAGGAAATCGCGATGCTCGGCCGCCAACTGACTCAATGCCCGTGCCTGCTCAACCTGATCCTGCGCGGACGTTTTGGACAGTATCCGCAATGCCTCGATGGCAACCTGCTGCTGGTCCGGCTCTCCGACCAGCGACACCACCAACGTGCTCCAGGGCATCACCGCCGCGAACTGCCGCACCAGGTCCTGATTCTCCAGCAGTTGCTGCATGATCGACGCCTGACCGATCCGTTCCGCCCCGCGCTTGGCGTCAGCTAACGCTGCATCGGCTTCCCCCACGGTCAGCTCGAAAGCGATGAGCTTGCGCCAATGGGCACGATTGTCAGGGGCAGCCTCCACCGCGGCCCGGAAGTGCGGCAACGTCTCGTCAGGCGATCCAAATCGCGCAAAGTATGCCGCCAGCGTGGCCTGCTTCTCATCTTCCGGGATACTCAGGCCGTTGAGGCGATCAAGCACCGCCCGTGCTTCCTCACCGCGATTATGCGTGGCGTAAAAACCGGCCACGAACAGAATCCCAGCCGCGGTCGGTTGCTCCAGCAGGCGCCGGCAGGCCTCGTCCGCCTTCTCGATTTGCCCGTTGCGGCGGTAGAGCGAAGCCAGCAGAAGTTCATCGACCGACTGAGCCGATTTGCCACGATTCTTCAGTTCCTCCAGCACCGCGATGGCTCGCAGGTCCAGGCCCTGTTGCGCCATCAGCAGCGCGGCGCGGCGCAGCAGTTGCGGTGAGGCCGACTGGCTGAGCACCACCTGGTTCAGATGCTCAGCCGACACCTCGTAGGAGCGCATGGACTGATAGATGCGCGCCAGTTCGAGCTTGAGACCGATGGCATCGGGCCGCAGCGCCAGTGCCGCCTGCAATTCGCGCACGGCCAGCGGCAGTTGCCCGGCCCGCTGATAAGCCTCGGCCGCCAGCACCCGCGCCTCGAATTGATTGGGATCGAGCGTCAACACGTCGCGCAGCATGGCCTGGGCATCATTGAGCGATCGGCTCTGATCGCCCTGCTCCAGCAGCCAGCGTGCCCGCTCCAGTCGCCAGACGGTTCCATCTTGGTTCGACAGTTTCTTCAGCCGCTCGAGGATCGCCGACGCAGCCGCCGCGTCATGAACCAGGGACTTGCTGCGCAGAGCCTGCACCTGTACGTGGATGTCATCGGGATATTGATCGGCCAGTTTGGTCCAGACCTCGGCGGCGCTCGGATCGCCTGCCGCCTCCAGCACCTGGGCCCAGGCTGCCTGCCAGGCTGGATCGTTGGCCACGACCAGGTTCTTCATTTCGTCGATCGCCTGGTCGGCGTGGCCGGCATCGATCAGACGCTGCGCTGCATCGGCAGCCTGTCGCGGGGTCTTGTCCGCGCCCGACAGGGCCAGCAGCGCATCGCTGAGCCCCAGTTCGTACTCGCTGCTGATCTGTGCCAGGTGAGCCAGCAGATCGCCCGGCAGCCTGGCCTGCTCAGCGACCACTTTCTGCAGCGTTTCTTTGAGCAGGTTGATCTCGCCGATGTGCACCAGGGTGTTGACGCGCAACAGGATGGTGACCTGCGGACCGCCCACAGCCTGGTCGATCTGGTCGAGCAGCTTCATCAGGTCATCGCGTCCGCGATCATCGCCGCCGGTCAGCCGCGCGGCGCGCACCTGGGCGATCAGCAGGGCTGATTCGACACTGTTGGGCCGTCGTACGAAGGCGACCTCGGCTAACTGCTGTGCCTGCTCGAACTGGCCGGCCCCCAGGTAGTAGCGGGCCAACTGCCGCGGCGGTCCGTCCCACACCGGGCGCAGCTCCATGGCTTTGCGCCAGTGATCGACCGCCAGCTTCGACTCGCCGGCATCAGCGTAAGCGTCGCCCAGCAGGCTGTTCAGATAAGCACTGCTCGAGTCCAGCGACACCGCCTTGCTCAGGGCGTCAACTGCGCCGGCTCCGGCGCTGAGGTTCTCACTTGTCAGCAGCACCTCCAGGGCGCCCGACCAGGCGACGGCGTCGGAGTCTTTTGTTCGTTTCTTCAAGGCAGCCAGGATCGTCGCCGCCTTCTCATGGTCACCGGATTGCTCGGCGCTGAGGGCTGCGATGGCGGCCATTTGCACGTCGGCGGTCGCGGCTGTCAGGTCCTGTTCGGCCAGCATCCGGGCGACCTCGTCCAACAGGCCGGCCTCAAAGCAGCGGCGCACCTTCTCCTTGACCAGCATCGCGTCGCTGTCGCCCTTGACCTGTTTGATCATCAGGTCCAGAGATTCCTGGAATAATCCCCCCTGATCCAGCAGACGCACCACCGACACCAGCGAGACATCAGCCGGCATCGGCTTGGCGGCCGCGGCCCGCAGGTGCTCGACCGCCCGCTGCTGATCGCCGCCCATGCCGTAGGCCAGACCCAGGACCAGTTCGTAACGTGGATCGTCGGCGTTCTGCTCGTACAGCTTGCGGGTGTCGGCGATGACCTCAGCGGCCGGCTGCTTCAGCGCGTAACGTAACTGCACGGCCGCCAATTGCATTTCAAGATCCGAACTGTGCTTCTCCAGGAAGGAAGACACCAGGGCCCAGGCTTCTTCATTGCGTCCCAGACCCGACAGGGCGATGATCTTCTGACGGATCGCCGTGACGTTTTCCGGTTCCTGATCCAGAATCCGATCCGCCAGCTCCACCGCCTGATCGTCCAGGCCCACCAGCAGCGTCAACTCCAGCAGTTCCACGGCCGCCTCCAGGTTGTCGGGCTGAAGCATGTGCACCTGCCGCAGCGCGTTGAGGGCGTCGCGCAGATTGTCCTGATCCTCCTCCACCAGGGCCAGCTTGGCACGGGCGTAGGCGTACCAGGCTTCGGCATCAGCCGGGTGCAGATCGATGTACGGCTGCAGCTTGTCGGCCGCCAGTTCGTTTTCGCCGGCTTCGTAGGCTGCGATGCCTTCCGAACGCAGGGCTGACAATGCCTGACCCTTGCGCTGCTTCTGCACCAGGTAAAGCCCCACCACCACCAGTGCCAGCAACACCACAACCGACAACAGAATGGTTATCCGTTTTCTACGCAGGCTTCTAACGTCCATGGTTCACTCTTTTTCTTCTGGCTTCATGGCCTGATCGCTGCCGCTGATCGCTTCGATCAGGGGACGATACTGCTCCAGAAACTCGCTGACAATTTCATCTCGCCGCTGCGGCGCCAGCGTCTCGGCGGTGACCAGTTGAATCTGGGCCGCCCCGAAAAAGTGCGTGGCATAATCGGCCGCGGCTCGATACACCGCTTTCATGTCACGCACGAAGCGGCCGTCCGGCATCAGCAGCAGATTGCACACCACCATCTTCTGCTGCTGACCCATCACCCCACGCGTAAAACGATACGTCATCCCCGGATACATCCGATCCCGCACCGGCCACTGATCCTCCAGCGCGCTGTCCGTCACGTAGCCCACGCCCGGATAGCACTGCGGCGGATAGTGGCCCGCCATGTCCCGCGCGTCCCGGCACTGCACGATCAGCAGCGTTACATCCTCGCCGGTGACCTTGTTGTGAAACGACCGGCTGATGATGGCGTTGGGCTTGAGCAACTGCACCGCGGCCGTGGGCACTTCCACCGCGCGACCTTCCCAGTCACCGAAGCTGGGTGGCATTGTCGATGCGAGCTCCGCCACATGCTGGTGATACGGCTGGGCATCCAGCGGACTGGGACGCATGGCTGCCTCCACGCTCGCGCTACCGATCGCCAGCACCGCCAGGGCCCCGGCCACCCATTTCTGCCCCGGCCAAACGCCGCGATGTTTTGTGACTGACGGTTTCTCCTGCTTCCGGGGGCGGATGGGGATCTGCAGCCACTCCAGCAGACGCACCATGCCCATCAACAACATGAACGAAACGAAAATCATCACCCAACCGCTCAGGTCGTGGAAGGTTTCGGCCACCTGCGTGCTGTAGTGGCCATAAACCCAGATGGTGGGAATCACGCGAATCACATTGCATGCCACCGCAATCAGCGGGCTGATCACCAGCACCAGGCCGCGCACCGAAGCCCGCAGGTTCGACCCGAATGCGAACACGTAACAGACGCTCAGCAGCGTGAAGACCATGCGCATGCCGTTACACGCTTCCGCGATGGTCACATCGACGCCCTGATAGGAAAGCAGGTTGCCGCTGCGTTGCACGGGGACCGCCAGCAGATCGAAGAACGCCTGCGTGATCGAGGCGGTGGCTGTCTGCAACGGGATGGCGATCTGCTGTCGCGCCATGCCCGGCACCGGCAGCAGAAACAGCATCGCCACGAACACCGCCGGCATCCGCCAGAGTAGCCCCGCGCCCATCACCGTGATGAAGCAGCCGACCACCAGCAGCAGAGCCCCGCCGTGCCAGAAGCTCTGCACCTGGTTGTAGAACCCGAAAAAGCTCACCGCCCAACCAATCAGGATCATAATTGGCCCAATCGGGTCCAGCCGCGGCCGGTACCCTGCCAGTTGATCCAGCCGCACCGCGATCAGCCAGCCGACCAGGATCGGCGCCAGCCAGATGTGACTGGCCTCCTCATCCTGCAGTGCGATGTCCACGATGTCCGCCCAGGCCGACCACGTCACCGCCACGCCCACCGCGCTCAGGGCTATGGTTGCGGACAGTCTCTGCCACACCCAGGTGGGGATCGTCGATTTATCGGAATCCTGATCGGTCAAGGCAGCTTCCTGTGTCATAAGGCTATCGGCTCACCTTGCCGCCTGTCTGACGGATTACCACGCTCAACCTCGGCGGCCGATAAATCTCACACCCATGACCTACTACGATCAAAACCTGCTGCTGGATTTATCCCAGCTTGCCGGGTATAATACGGTCAGTCTGAAGTTGCGGGGTGCAGAAGACCGATATACAGTATCGCACCCGTCGGATGATCCGGCCCGTTCTGTTGTTGCCTTGGATGCACCGGCGACGCCCATGAAGATTGCAATCGATGACTGGCCGACGGATCGGTCAGCAAGGTCGTTTCGTTGAGCCGTCGTGCCAGGGAGGGCCGACCTACCCGCAATGGGATGAGATTGAACGTTAACACGTGAGCGCCAAGGCCTTCCACAAAGGGGACGCGGTCTTTCATCCGCGCAGACCCGAATGGGGAGCCGGCACCGTTCGGGCGGTCGAATCGATCACCCATGACGGCGAACCGGCCCAGCGCCTCACCATCGACTTCGCTCATCGCGGCCGCGTCGTGCTCAACACCGCTTTGGCTCCTTTGTCCACACAGGATCACAACTCCGCCATGACCCAGACCGCCACCAGCAACTCTCCGCAAAAAGGCTGGCTCGACCAACTCGAAGCCCAAGCCAACGGCCGAACCCACGAACTCTGGGAACTGCCGCCCGCGCTGACCGACCCGTTCAGCTCCGACGCCCAGCGCCTTACCGCCACGCTCGATCAGTACCGCTTTTCCACCCAGCCGCGTGCCCTGATCGACTGGGCGATCCAGCAGACCGGCCTGCATGATCCGCTGACCAAGTACACCCGGCACGACCTGGAGCAGGCCTTCCCCCGCTTCGCCCGTGACCGCGATCAGCACCTCAAGCAGCTTGTCCGCCAGCTGATCTACCGCAACGATCGCGCCACGCTCCTGCGGGCCAAGCATGAAACCCGCCACCCCGACGCCCGCAAAGCCCTCGAACGCGCCCTGCAGCGCTGATCATTCCGCCCAAAGCCGAGGTCTGAGTCCGCCGCAGGCGGGAGAAGCCCCGGATCGAACAATCTATAATCCCCTCATGCCCTCGCCCGCCCAGCGCATCGCACGCCTGCGTGACCAGATCGACCATCACAATTACCTCTATTACGTCGAGGCGGCGCCCGATATCTCCGACCAGAAATTCGACGCCCTGCTCAAAGAGCTTGAAGCCCTCGAAGCCGAACACCCCGACCTGGTCACCCCCGACTCCCCCACCCAGCGCGTCGGCGGCCAGCCCATTGCCGGCTTCAAAACCATCGCCCACGCCCGGCGGATGTACAGTATCGACAACACCTACAGCCGCGAGGACCTGACCGCCTGGCACCAGCGCGTCCTGCGCAATCTCAAAAACGAAGACGATCTTTTTCCAAAGTCCGTGCAACTGGTGCTCGAACCCAAGATCGACGGCGTGGCCGTTTCCCTGCGCTACGAGGACGGCAAACTCACCCAGGCTCTGACCCGAGGCGACGGCCGCCGCGGCGACGACATCACCCACAACGTCCGCACCATCCGCGCCATCCCGCTCACGCTCCACGCCCCACGCCCCACGCCCCACGTTCCGGGGGTGCTGGAGATTCGCGGCGAAATCTACATGACCGCCCCCGAACTGGCCCGCATCAACCAGCAGCGGGAGAAGGATCACGAGGAACCATTCGCCAACCCCCGCAACGCCACCGCCGGCTCACTCAAGCAGCTCGACCCCGGCATCGTCGCCCAACGCCGCCTGCGCTTCTTCGCCCACGGACGAGGCGAAATCGAACCCGACACATACCAGTCTCACCACGAGTTTCTCAAAGCCCTGCGCGCCTTCGGCCTGCCCGTCAATCCCCTGATCGAAACCGCGGACAACCTCGATGACACATGGAAGTTCATCGAGCGCTTCGACAAGAAACGCGCCAAACTCGACTACGGCACCGACGGCGTCGTGGTCAAAGTCGATCGCTACGATCAACAGGAAACCCTAGGCTACACCAGCAAAAGCCCCCGCTGGTGCATCGCGTACAAATACGCCGCCGAGCAGGCTGTCACCACGTTGAAGCAGGTCGATTGGCAGGTCGGCAAGACCGGCAAGCTCACCCCCCGCGCCACCATGGAACCCGTCCTGCTGGCCGGCACCACGGTCAGCCATGCCACACTGCACAACTACGGCAACATACTGAAGAAAGATATTCGAATCAACGATGTTGTGACTGTTGAGAAGGCAGGAGAAATCATACCTCAAATCACCGCGCCTCATCACAACAAACGCCATTCTGATGTCAAGAAGATAAACCCTCCAGAATTGTGCCCAGAATGCGATAGTGAATTAACCAAAGAATATGATCAGAAACGAATTAACGACATCAATATGTGGGCAAAAAGATGTCAAATGGAAAGAGTTAAAGCTGCAAAGGAACGACGGCAGCCAACACTTCCAGATAAACCCAAGCCATTATGTGATGAGGATGAAACAGGACGTTTCTGCATTAACCCTGATTGCCCCGCTCAACTTGTAGAGCGTCTAATACATTTTGCCGGTCGGAATCAAATGGATATTGATGGTCTTGGCGAGAATACCATCACCCAATTGTTTGATGCGGGTCTATTGCATTCTCTGGCCGACATATACCGCCTTCCTGAGAAGAAACAGGAAATACTTGAGCTACAAGGTATGGGGGAGCTGAAATATGACAATATTTGTTCGGGCATAGCTGCGTCCAAGGAACGGGGATTAGCTAGAGTACTTGGCAGCCTTGGAATTCAACATACAGGTGTAAATACAGCTCAGGTCATCGCAAAACGTGTGCCTGCACTTAGTGCATTAGAAGAAATGTCGCTTGAGGACATAGATCTCGTTCTCACCCGCGGCTCCATGACAAACAAACAACGCCTTCAAGCAAGCAACTCTTACACACCTGGAGCGACCGCACGAGCCTTGTATGATTTCCTCAACAGTGTAAGGGGAAGGAGGTTACTAGATGAGCTTAAGAAACTTGGTATTAAACTGACTGAAGATGTGACCAAACCTCCAAAAGACTCCCCCTTCGCCGGCAAAACCATTGTCATCACCGGCACGTTCGACGCCTTCGAGCGCAGCGAACTGAAAAAGAAACTCGAAGCCCTCGGCGGCAAAGTCACCGGCAGCGTCAGCAAAAACACAGACCTCGTCCTGACCGGTGAATCGCCCGGCTCCAAGCTGGACAAAGCCAACGAACTGGGCATCGAAACCTGGGACGAAGCCAAATTGTTAGCGGCAATAGACAATTCCAAGTAGGCGTTGAATAACCGGCCGTGCAACCTGTAGTTGGCGCGGCCGTACGCCTGCATGGAGTGTTGTTATGCGCAGTCGAATGTTTGCGATCGCTCTGTTGCTCGTGTTGCTGCCGATCCATGTCTGGTCGGCAGATGCGGCCACCACCGTCGGTCGTGAGCAATGGAACGACACAGCCCGCCAGCGCGAGGTGCCGGTCAAAATCTATAAGCCGATCGCTTCGGAAAAACCCTGGCCGGTCGTGATCCTCTCCCACGGCCTGGGCGGTTCGCGCGAAGCGCTGACCTATCTCGGTGAACATTGGGCGTCCCACGGCTACTTCTGCGTCGTGCTCCAGCATGCCGGCTCCGATGAGGCCCTGTTCCGTAAGCTCCCGCTGCGAGAGGGCATCGAGAATCTCAAAGCGGCCATGACCTTCGAGCAGTTGCAGCAGCGCTGCCGCGACGTCTCCTTTGCCATTGATGAACTGACCAAACTCAATGCGGAAAAGT
>JADLFV010000088.1 GCA_020849625.1 Phycisphaeraceae bacterium | reverse complement strand
CAGCCGGGCCGGGTTGGCCGGTGTCGAGGGCGGACATCGGGGTGCGCAGCGTGCGCACCTGTTGCTCGGCCAAGGCTTGCTGCTGGGCCAACTGCTGCTGAGCCTGGCTGAGCTTGGCTTCCAGTTCGCGCTTCATCTCCGGGTTGCGCAGGTCACGCCGCGTCATCTCCGCCAGCTCACGCATGGCATCCTGCGGATCGGCTTCGGAAAGCTCACCCTTGGGCGGCTCGATGTTCCTGACCAGGCTGCTGGCTTCCATGATGTGCTCGCGGGCCGCTTCCTCCCGCTGGGCTTCGGCGATCTGCTCCTGACGACGCTGACCGGCCCCGAACGGATCGAACACCGGCAGGAACACCAGCAGCAACGCCAGCACCGCCCAGCCCGGTAGCGCCCACTTCCAGCCGTCGCCTACCTGCATCTTCAGGGCATGATGAGCATCGATGGCCCCGGCCGTGCGCTCCGCCTGCTCCAGCACGTGCCGGGCGAACGGATCGTCCTTGATCGATGCGGCCCACAGCGATGTCGAAAGCTGGTCCTTCAGATGCAGCCGGTCATCAATCAGCACCGCCACCGTCAGGTCCGTCGCCCGCCCCCGGAAAGCGGCAAACAAGACCGATGCCAGTAGTGCAGCGCCCGCCACGGCCGGATACACCCACCACGGCATGGCCACAATCAGCGAAGTGTCCACCAGGGCCAACAACACCAACGCAATCCCCAGACTGAATAGCAGCCACCACCCGGCCGCGATCAGCATGCGCGACCACAGCAGGCGGCGGCGGCCTCGGCGAACTGCCTTCAGGATCGCGTTCATAGGCATCCCTGCACGGGTTAGACGTCGCCCGAAACGACCTGTTCCATGATATCGGCCGAAAGCGATAAGTTCTCGCAGGATCAACGGTCAGGACATTTTTACATTCCCGCCATTTCTACGATGGACGTCGCCGCTGGGTTTGTCTAATCGCGCAGCCGGGCCAGATCGTCCAGCAGGGCCAATGCCACCTCCAGCGGCAACATGGTGGCCGCGTCGGACATCGCCTGTGCCGGATCCGGGTGCGTCTCCAGAAACACCGCATCGACCCCGGCCACCACCGCGCAGCGGGCCAGCATGGGAGCGCGCTGCGGCCGCCCCCCGCTGCTGCTGCCGGCCCCGCCCGGTTCCTGCGTGGAGTGCGTGGCGTCGAAGCAGACCGGATAGCCGAAGTCCATCATGTCCACCAGCCCGACGAAGTCGTTGATCAGGCGGTGATAACCGAAGAACGTGCCGCGCTCGGTGAGCATGATTTCACAGCCTGGTTCGGCGGTGGCCAGCTTGGCGACGACTAACTCCATCTCGGCGGGCGAAAGGAACTGGCCTTTCTTGACGTTGACGGGTTTGCCGGTTCTGGCTGATGCGATCAGCAGGTCGGTCTGGCGGCAGAGAAACGCGGGGATCTGCAGCAGGTCGGCCACCTCGGCTACGGGCGCTGCCTGGTGCGATTCGTGAAGGTCGGTGGTCAGCGGCACGCCCAGCGCGTCGCGCACTTTGGAAAGCAGTTCCAATCCCGCTTCCATGCCCTGGCCGCGCTGGCTGGTGATCGAACTGCGGTTGGCTTTGTCGAAACTGGCTTTGAAGATGTAACCGAGCCCGAGTTTGGCGCAGCGGTCGCGCATCGCTTGCCCGATGCGCACGCACAGGTCGTAGGACTCCGCCAGACAAGGCCCGGCAATGATCGCCAGCGGGTTGTCGCCGCCGATGCTCACATCATTCACAGTCACCACGCGCTGGCTCATCAATACGGCCCCGAAGCCTGCTGACCATTGACAATCGCCACGCCGCTGGAGCAGCCCAGTCGATCCGCCCCGGCTGTAAGCATGTTCATTGCATCTTCATAGCTGCGGATGCCGCCAGCCGCTTTGACCTTCATGCCCGCAGCGTGCTGTCGCATCAGCTTCACCGCCTGCACCGTCGCACCGCCTGTCGGGTGAAAGCCCGTGGAGGTCTTGACGAAATCGCAACCAGCCGCCCGCGCTGCCGCACAGGCCACGGCGATGCGCTGCTCAGCCAAATGTTCATCAGCGTCCTTCATCAACGCAGCCGATTCGATGATCACCTTGACCACCACGCCTTCGCCGGCCTGCCGCACGGCATCGACCAGTTGCCGCATGACCTGGGCGGCTTTTTTCTCGTCCGCGGCCATCAGGTAACGCAGCGGCGCGACGAAGTCGATCTCCCGCGCCCCGAGGCGGACCAGTACGGCTGCTTCTTCCGCCATGTTCTTCGGTTGCATCGCCCCCAGCGGGAAGCCCGCCACCGCGCAGGGCTTGACCGTCGAACCGGCTAATGCTGCGACCACGCGCTCGATGAAGCAGCCGTTAACGCACACCGATGCGAAGCCGTACTGCAAGGCCTCAGCCACGACGGCATCGACCTGGGCGGTGGTCGCTTCGGGTTTCAAAATCGTGTGATCGATGGTGGACGCGATGTTCTTCATGTCGTTTCCTGGCAGACTTGCCCTGATTGTACCGGCTCAGCCAGCGCGTTGACGAACCGCTCGACGGCCGCGCGATAGGTGGACTCATCGGCCTCGGCCATGTTCTCGTGCGCGGCGCCCGGAAAGATCATCAGCGTGCTGCGCCTGGCGGCCGCCGCCACCGCCTTGGCGCCGGCCAACGGACAGATCGCATCCTGCTCCCCGTGCAGCACCAGCAGCGGACAGTGCAGTTTCGCCGCATCAGCTACCCGGTCATAACCGAGGCGCACGCCCAACAGTCGCATCACCAGACCTGCAAGATCGGTGAACGGAAACGGCGGACAACGTCGCAACCGCATCGTCGCCCACACCGGTTGCCTCCAGCGCGGGAACACGCCTTCGACAATCACGCCGCCGACCTGTTGCGGGCATTGCAACGCGGCACCCAGGGCAATGCCCGCGCCCATGGATGAGCCGTACAGCAGGACGCGAGGTGCGGCGAGTTGTTCGATGATCTTCGCCACGTCGGCCGGCTCATCCGCGCCGAGCGTGCAGCGCCCGCCGGTCGCATCACCGTGGGCCGGCAGATCGAAGATGACCACCTGTGAGGCGTAATCCACCAATCGCACGGCGCGGCGAAGGGTGCCGTAGCGGCTATTGCGGTGGCCGTGGATGACGATGATGGGAGCAAGATCAGCGCGGCGGCCCTGGATGATCCAGCCGGGGGAGCTGACGCCGCCGGTCAGCGACCAGTCCACTTCTTCAGCCTGCAACCCCACCTCGGCCGGTTCGGTCGGATCGCCTTTGGCCAGGGCAATCGCCAGGGTTTTCCGCCGCGGATGCATGATCGAGCGGACCAGCCCGGCCGTGCCGATCAGCAGCACCAGCAGCAGCGCCACGGCGAACAACACCAGCAATCCGCTCATCCCCACAGCATACCGCAGATGGGGAAACTCGAAATCCGACGGCTTCAACAGCGGCCATGCCGCTAAACTCGAAACTCGACATAAACCAAAAACTCAAAACTCGAATGGCGACAGTCAAGGGCTTTATTGAGATTTCGGGTTTGGAGTTTATTTCGAGTTTAGCGGCATGGCCGCTGTTGAAGCCGTCGGATTTCAAGTTTCGAGTTTACCTTCCCGCCCACCCACTCCCGGACTGTGCTACAATGCGGGGCTTGCCAGAGCGGCAGATCGTTGTGCCAGGTGCGTAAACTGATTCCCCACGGTGCAATATGTCCCCGCAGTTCATCCGCAACGTTGCCGTCATCGCCCACGTTGACCACGGCAAAACCACGCTCACCGACCAGATGCTCTACCAATCGGGCATGTTCCGCCACGAGCAGCTCGACAAGCTGGCCGGCGGTCAGCACCACCTGATCATGGACACCGGGGACCTGGAGCGCGAACGCGGCATCACCATCACCTCCAAGAACTGCTCGGTCAGCTACAAATCGCTCGACGGCAACACCTACAAGGTCAACCTCATCGACACGCCCGGGCACGCGGACTTCGGCGGCGAGGTCGAGCGCGTGCTCTCGATGGCCGACGGCGCTTTGCTGCTGGTCGATGCTTTTGAAGGGCCGATGCCGCAGACGCGATTCGTGCTGAGCAAAGCGTTGGGCCATCACCTGAAACTGGTGCTGGTGGTCAACAAGATTGACAAGCCCAACGCCCGACCGGACGAGGTGGTCAACGAAGTGTTCGACCTGCTGGTCAAACTCGACGCCCCTGACGACATCCTCGACTTTCCCATCATCTACGCCTCGGCCCGTGACGGCTGGGCCACCGCTGACCACGGCAAGCTGGGCGACGATCATCCCTCCGACATCCGCGACCTGTTCGAAACCATCGTGCAAAAGATCCCCGCGCCCTACGCAAGAGAAGGACAAGGCGCAGCCGAGGCGGCCCGCGAAGGTTCACTGGCCATGATGGTCAGCTCGCTGATCTACAGCGACTACGTGGGCAAGATCGCCGTCGGCCGCGTGCATCACGGCCACATCCGCCCCGCTCAACAAGTCACCGTCATCGACCGCCACGGCAAATCCTCCAAGCAGAAAGTGCTCCAGGTGCTGGCTTTCGAAGGCCTGTCGCGGCAGGAAGCGCCACGGGTGGAAGCGGGCGATCTGTGTGCCGTGGTGGGCCTGGAAAAAGTTGACATCGGCGACACCATCACCTGCCCCGAAAACCCCCGGAAGTTGAAATCGGTGGCTATTGATGAGCCGACGCTGAACATGATCTTCCGCGTCAACGACGGCCCCTTCGCCGGGCGCGAAGGCACCTATGTCACCAGCCGCCAGATCGGCTCGCGCCTGGAAACGGAGCTGCAATCCAACGTCGCCCTGCGCGTGGCGCCCGGCAATTCGGCGGAGCAGTTCGACGTTTCCGGGCGCGGGCTGATGCACCTTGGCGTGCTACTGGAAACGATGCGGCGGGAAGGTTACGAGCTTTGCGTGGGCAAGCCGCGCGTGATCTACAAAGAAATCGAAGGCAAGACCTGCGAGCCGATCGAGCAACTGGTGGTCGATTGTCCGCACGAGTGCCAGAACGACGTGATGGCCCTGGTGTGCCTGCGGCGGGCGGAGATCGTGTCGATCGACCCTCGCGGTGATTATGCCCACATGGCCTTTACCATTCCCGCCCGCGGCCTGATCGGGCTGCGCTCGCGCATGCTGACCGCCACCCAGGGCCGGGCTGTGATGCACCACAACCTGCTGCGCTATGAGCCGCTGCGGGGTGAAGTGCCCAGCCGCGCCGCCGGCGTGATGGTGTCACTGCAGACCGGGCGCGTCACCGCCTACTCGCTGGACCGGTTGTACGACCGCGGCGTGTTTTTCGTGCGTCCCGGCGACCAGGTCTATGAGGGCCAGATCGTAGGCGAGCACTGCAAGGAAAACGACATCACCGTCAACCTGACAATCAACAAGAAGCTGTCCAACATGCGGGCCACCGGCAGCGACGACGCCACCCGCGTCCGCCCGGCCCGCGACATGTCGCTGGAAGCGTGCCTGGAATACATCGAGGAAGACGAGCTGGTTGAGCTGACCCCGGACAGCGTGCGCATGCGCAAGCAGTTGATGTCGGAAGCCGACCGCCGCCGGCAGGAACGCCGGGCCAAATCGTAAACGCGCCACCGATCCGGCCCTTCGTCGTCGCGGACTCCTCCTCAGGGCTCGGCGTCTCCCCCAAAAAACCTTACGGGGGTGAGTGATCGGCGCACGCGGCTGCGAATAGACTGCAAAAGGCGTCTCGCAACCGGGCTGGTCGTGGTAGCGTAGCGCCAGAGACCAGCGGATGTGAGCCGGACGGTGAAACACCAGATCACGGTCATCGCCCTCAAGTGCCACGACGCCGAGGCATGGACGGCGTTCTATCGCTGTCACGTGCGCCCGTTGTGGCAGTTCACCCGTCGCCGGCTCAACCAGGAAACCGAGGCTGAGGACGCGGTCAGTGAAACGTTCATGGCGGCCATCAAGTCCATTGAACGTTATGACCCGGCTGGCGGCTCGCTGGAAGGCTGGTTGTACGGCATCGCCCGGCGAAAAGTGGCGGATCGACTGCGGGCCGCCTACCGCCTCCGGCTGATCCTGACGCCCCACCCGCCGGACCAGGCCGGTAATGACAGCCGGACGGAGGACGTGACGACCGAGCGGGTTCGCCAGACGCTGGCCCGCATGAGTGCTCAGCAACGGGACGTGTTGCTGTGGATGCACCGCGACCAACTGAGCGTGCGTCAGATTGCCGCGCGACTGAATCGCACGGAAAAGGCGGCGGAAAATCTGCTGTATCGGGCGCGGCTGCGCTTCCGGGAGTTGTACGAACCCAAACACCAGCCGCAAGGCCTGGGAACCGGAAGATGAACGACGAACTGGACAAATTGTTGAGCAGGATTGAACCCCAGGAGCCGCGCAAGGCGTGGCTCGATGCGCTGGAGCAGCAGGTGCGCACGCATGCGGTTGTGCGGCGACCGCGGCGCGTAACGCCCTGGCTGGCGGGAGGCGCGGCAGTGGCGGCCTGCGCAGCCCTGGCGGTTCTGATGCTCCTGCCCGGACCCGGCCCCAGCTTCGCCGACGTCCAGTTGCACATGCAGCAATCTGTCAGCCTCAACTACATCACCCGTATCGAAGTCGGTTTTGGCGATAATCTGCTGCCGATCAGCGACACCCGCACCTGGATCGTGCGCGACACGGGCACCCGCTGCGACATCAACCTGATGGGCAAACCCATGGTCCAGGTCTGGCTGCCCCGCAACGGCCCGGCCATGCTGGTCGATCACCTGCACCGGGCGGTGATGCCCATCCAGTTGCCGGACATGCTCGATCCGGATGTGCTGTTGCGCTTCGACCCCGCCACGCTGGTCCACCAGATCAGCCGGTTCGGCGGTCACATCGAGCCGATTCCCGCCCACGATGCCGGGGATCGGATCGGTTTCGCCATCGCGGCCACCGACCTGCACCTGCCGGCCGACGCGCGTATCGAACTCTGGGTCGATCGCGCCACCAGTCTGCCGGCCAGGCTCACCTGTCGCGTGCCGCTGCGCAACGGGCAGGCGGTGTTGTGGACCACCGAGCAGTTCCAGTGGGACGCACCGGTGAACAGCGCCAACCTGCTGCTGGACCTGCCCGTGGACTACGAACGGACCGAAACGCTGGTGGTACCGCCGCCCAGCGCCGAAGCCCTGGTGCGCACGCTGGGGCGCTTTGCCGACCTGAACGCCGACGCATTTCCCTCCAGTGAAATGCCAACCTGGGAAGCGCTGGTCAAAGTGCTGACCATCGTGGTGCAGCCGAGCACGACCTGGGACATGCTGCCAGCCTCGATGCGCGGCCCCGACGGTCAGCGACAGGCCCTGGGCGACGCCATCGCCGGCGGCCTGTTCTACCTGCAAGTGCAGGAAGCAGACAAGCACCCGAAATACTTTGGCGATCGCGTGCGCCTCGGCGACGACGGCGTGCTGATGAGCTGGCGACAGTCCGACGGCTCGACCTGCATCGTGCGCGGCAACCTGCAGATGGAGACGACCCCATGACGAGTCAGCCTCACCAATCAAGGCAACACCGCGTCGCGTTCACGCTCATCGAACTACTGGTGGTCATCAGCATCATTGGTCTGCTGATGGGGCTGCTGGCCCCGTCGCTGAAACGTGCCCGTGAGACAGCTCAGACCACGCAGTGCGCGTCGAACCTCAAGAACATCGGGGCTGCTTTCACCATCTACACGGATGAATATCCCGATGCGCTGCCGATTGCGGTGAGCATGCCCGACCCGATCGACATTGCTCCGCCGAACGAGAAGACCTTCATGAAGGCGATGCTGCCGCACCTGAAGGACCAGGACATCTACTGCTGCCCGGCCGACGTGGAGCGCTTCACCCTGCGCGGCACGAGTTATGAGTATCTGGCCGGTCTGATGATCACGCTCGATCCGCGCAATGCGGTCGCCATCGCCAGTATCGCCCGCAAGCAGCCGCACCTGGTGCCGATCCTGTGTGACGGCGACGAGGTGCATCCGGCCCCGCTCGATGTGGTGCAGCCGCTGAAGACCGTGTACTACGACGCCCATGTGGACTGGCTGTGGGACGCGATCCCCAACGTCGATCTGCCGCCGGTGACGGAATGACCCTGCGAGGTTCAATCATGCCCAAGCGCATCCAGAATTGGATCAACGACAAACCTTCACACCGATGGACGACCATTGCGGTCTGCCTGCTGCTGCTGGGTTGCGGAGGCTTGCTGGCCTATCGCACGTTCCATCGCCCTTCACCGCCGGATGCTGCCAGCGCCAGTCAGGATCAGATCGTGGCGTTCCTGGCCGGCAAAGATTTCAACCGCGTTTCTGCCGGCGATCGCCAGCAATTTCTGCACGGGATGGCCCGGCGCTACTTCGACATGGACCGCAACCAGCGGAGCGATTTTGAAAATGCCTGGCGCTCCAGCGGGCTCAACCGCCAGACCCGACGCCAGATCGAAGCGCAGATCGACCTGGCGATGGCCAGCAGCCTGGCTCAGGACTACGAAGCTTTACCGTCCGACCAGCAGGGGCCGTTCCTCGACCGCCTGCTGTTCATGCTCCAAGCCATCGACGGCGGCAACGAATTCCTGCGCTGGGTGGACAGCAATCCACTCGAAGAAGCAATCCGCAATCCACAACTGGTCAATGGCGATCCCGGCTCGTTCGAACAGAAGCTGCTGCTGGGCACCAGCTCCGAAGAACGGGCCCGGCTGACCCGGCTCGGCCGCGATCTGCTGGAGCGATCACGTCGCTACCGCGCTCACTGACCATGACATATTGCATTGTTCAGGCGTTTTCAGTCTCGGCGATCTGACCATTTTCCCTGCGCGGCAGCATGTGCGGCTCGTGCGGCGTGACGGCCGGTGCGGCCAGGGCGGCTTTGCGGCGGCGGGCGCCGGCCAGACGCATCAGCAGCCCGATGGCAAAGATCGTCAGCGCCACCAGCAGCACCCACATGCGATCGATGAATGTGTTAGGCACCAGCAGCAGCAACGCGCAGAAGCCCGAGGCTGCGATCAGCACCGAGCCGTTGAGCAGCAACTGCTCGTGGTCGGTGCCCTGGCCGACTTCCTTCTCAAAATCGACCGGCGTGTGCATGAGAGTGAAGAAGCGTTTGGTCTGTTCGCGATAGGCCTGGCTGGTCGTGCGCCAGAACAATCTGCTGCCGCCGAACACCGCCAGACCCACGGCACTGGTGATCAGCATCTGCTCCTGGAACAGCCACGTGTGGCCGAACAGCTTCTTGCTGTAGGTGCCCAGGATCGTGACGCCGAACATGGCCGCGGCGGTGACGATGGCCGACCACGGCGGCACCTTGCGGATGAACAGGCACAAAATCAGCGGGAACGTCAACGGCATGCCGAGGCTGACCGCCAGGTCGAGCATGAGTTGGAAGATGCCCGCTCCGCGCTTGAAGGCGAAGACCAGGGCCAACAAGGTGAATCCAAGCCCGCACAACAGTGAAAAGAGACGGCCCACGGTCAGCAGTTTGCGTCCGGTCACTGGCTTAACGCCCAGCAACTTGCAGACGCCGGGGTAAATGTCCTGTGTGAACATGGCCGCCGCGCCGTTGAGGCCGTAGTCCAGCGAACTCATGGTGGCGGCGAACATGGCGACCACCACCATGCCCAGCATGCCCTTGGGCAGTAGCTCCATGCTCGCCACCGCGAAGGAAGCATCGGGCGGATTGGGCAGATTCACCTTAGCTACCTCTGCCGCGTACATCACATGGGCCACCATGGGCGGAATGAACCAGGTGAAGATGCCGATGATCATCAGGACGGCACTGAGCAGAGCCGCCTTGCGGGCCTCGCGGCCGTCCTTGACGCTGAAATAGCGCGGGGCGGCGGTCAGCGAGTTCTGGTTGAGCAACTGCACGAAGAACGTGGCGGTGGCCCAGCCGATGGTGTAGCGATTCAGCGGAAACACGCCCGGTTCCTGCAGCATTTGAAAGTCATCGGCCAGCCCCGCGTCGCGCACCGCCTGGAAGAAGCCGCCGATGCCGCCGACCTTGTACAGGCACAGCACCGCCAGCAGCGTGGTCACCACCATCATCAGCACGCCCTGCAGGAAGTCAGCCGCCATCACCGCCCAGCGCCCGCCCATCACCGAGTAGCTGACCACCACCACGCCCAGCACCGCGATCACGCCGTACAGATTCAGTTTGAACACCGCCGAGCAGAAGATGCCCAGAGCGAACAGCGGCATGGCGGCAAAGCACATGCTCTGGATCACGCTGAGCCAGGCGTAGAACTGCTGGGTGACTCGCCCGAAGCGTGCCCGCAAGGCTTCTGGGAATGTGATCATGCGCAACTGGCGCAGCCAGGGCCCGATGAACAGAGCGTTGACGATGAAGGCCGCGGCGTTGCCCATGTAGATGGCCGCCACCGCCCAACCCGCTTCATAGGCTGCGCCCGCGTTGCCGGTGAAGGTGAAAGCGCTGATGCCGCTCATGAAGGCGCTGAGGCCCACCATCCACCACACCGCCTTGCCGCCGCCGCGGAAGTAGTCGCTCACGTCGTGACTGGCCTTGCTGTAGAGCCAGCCGATGACCAGCAGGAACAGCAAATAGACTACGATGACGACGATCTCAACGCCCAGGTCGATATTCAAATGCCGCTCCCTCGATATCTTGCGTGCATGAAAAAGTCGGCGCAAATCACGTTTAGGGGTTGATCTTCAATGCCGGCTGACGGGCGCTGCTCAATGGCACCATGAGTGTGTATTTCTTACCTTCAAACATCACGTTGAGCAAGGCACCGGCCGCATCAACCGCCAGCAACTGCGCCGGCGCCTCGAACGCGGAATCGCCACGGTACGGCAGCAGCAGCCAGGCGAAGGTCGCCCCCTGGCGCTGCACCGATGCGCTGTACACCGCCGTCGCACTTGGCACGGAACTGTTGTAACGCTCGCTGTACCAGCCCTGTAGCACCGGCTGCTCCTGGCCCTGAACGATCCGCACGTCCCAAGCCACATCGCCCAGCGGTGCGATGCCCAGGTTGCCGGCCTCGGCATCGGTCGAACGCACCGCCGCGCCCACCTGTTCGACGGTGCAATGCGGGTGGTAGTGCCAGTCCACTTCAATCTGCCGCGGCCGATCCGTTTCGATGCGATCCACCACCACCCAGAATTTGCCTCGCACGTACATCACGGCCCGTGTGTGTCTGGCTTGGCCCTGCAAGTCGGTGTATCCGTCGCAGGACTGGCGACCGAAGTCGTAATCGTCGGTGATGCGGTACTGATCGGCGGTGAGAGGTTGCTGCGCTTCGCTGTTGGCGCGGGACTGGCCGCAGCCGTCGATGACGATGCTGTTGTGGCCGCGGGTGTGACGGGCATAGGGATCGCGGAACTTGTCAGCGAGCTGGCCGTCGTAGGCGAAGCGCCCGCTGTCAACCAGCAGGTCGCGCCCGAACGCTGCCAGTGACAGGTGCAGGCGATCGAAATGAGCGTGACTGCCCCATCCACTGGGCCCCATGTCGAAGAAGGCCCACTGGGCCTCGGCGTCGTAGCCGCTGCGCATGATCAGTTGACCAGCCCAGGGGAAAACCACCGAAGGCGGGCCCTCCGGCTGCGTGCCCTGCTTGCCGTTGGTGGCGATGTATAACCAGTCGGAACGATTGTAGAGACCGGCCCGATCGATGACCTCCGAAGCCATGCGCTCGCGATCCGAATCGTTATTCAGCGGATTGGTCCCATCGGGACGCAGCACGAGCGCGGTGTAGTTCCACATCGACTCGATGGCCTTGTCCAGGTCGGCGGCCGCATCGAGGTGGGCATTGCGGCAGACCTCAGCCAGACGCTCGTAGTTGCCGGTGGCGTAACGGTGATAGTGGCTGGTCAATTCCTTCTGCACGCCGTCGGGATAGACCTGGTGCGAGAAGTCTTTCATCAGGTAATCAACCGAATAGTGCAGCCATTCGTTAGATTCCCTGAATTCAGGCCAGGCGGCGCCCAGCAGCGACAGTGCTGACAGGTCGAGCGTGGCGTGATTGCCGCTGCGTGAGTGATCCTGGCGCAGGCCGAGAGCGTGATCCAGCAGGCTGCGCAGCATCATGATGCGCGTGGCCGGCCGCAGTTGCGGGCAATCCATCAGGCCGTAGAAGGCCGGGGCCCAGGAGAACGTGCGGATGCCCATCTCCATCGGCCGCCACATCCAGTTTCCCTCGCGCTGTTGTTTGCTTTCCGGGGGCGGTTGACTGCTGACGATCCAGTCGCGGAGAAACTCATCGATCTTCTCGACGTAAGCCGGATCGCCCGTGGCGCGGTAAGCGCCGGTCAACGCGCGGATGAAGATGTGGCGGTTGAGAAAGACGGTCCACTCGATGTCGTTGACCGGCCCGCGATCGAGCCAGTCCATGCGGCCGTCGGGCATGCGCACGAGTGGCCCGGGGCGATCCTGGCTGATGATGCGATCCTGCATGACCAAGTCGGCCAGCGGATCATGCCTGGCGTCGGGGTTGACCGTCACCGGCTCGGTCCAGCGCAGCCAACTGCCGCTGTCGCAGGTCTGGTAGTAGTCCAGCAGATGACGACACGCGGCCGGTAGATCGCCCGCCTGATAGGCCCGCCGGACCTTCTCCAGTCCGGGCCGATCCAGATCGAGGGCGGCAAAAAGCTCGCCCGTCCACTGCGGCCAAGCCGCGATGAGCTGCTCGACGCTGTGGAGATTGTTCCAGTCGATGTTCGGAACGTCAGCGCGTGCTGCGTTTGCAGTGCAGCACACGGCCATCGCGGCCAACAGTAGAAAGCATCGTGAATTCATGGCGTCCAAACACGGGGAGGCTGAACGATCACGTATCAATACATGACCTCATGATTGCGGTCGAGCAGTTGGTTATACAGATCATCAATCTGGCTGGGGGCCGCGGTCGGCCGCACGGACAGCGGGGCATAGAGGTCCGTACTCACTGACCGGAGGTACGTTTCGAAATCCTGGCGGCCGAAGGCCTGGGCCGAGCCGTCGCCATAGCCGACGTTGTGGCTGCGGACGTGGGCATAGTCCAGGCATATGCCCATGCTCGAAGTTCCCTGTATTCGATCACTAGCCAGCACTTTACCGGCCAGGTCGCCGATGCGGGGGAACACCACGTCCGTCTGGTCCTGGAACTGCCAAGCCACAGCGCCCCAAGGGCGATTGGAATACGTCGAGCGGGAATAGCCGCGCGTCAGGCTGGCACTTCCCGGCGGCCAGTTCCACGCTGCGAACATGACGATTTCATCCACATCGGTCGACCCGGGACAGACATGAAATCGCCAGTCGTTGGCGTAACGGCCGCGATAGGTGTAGCCGAACTGAAGGTATTGGTTGTATCGACCGAACAGGTAATTCATCGTCTGATCATTGCGCCAGCCGATGGGCACATAGTCATCTTCATCGTTGGCATAAGCGGCATAGATCTGGACGATCTGCCGCACGTTGGCCGAGCAGGCGACCACGAGCGCGGTGTCGCGGCTGCGCCGCAAGGCCGGCAACAGGATTGAGATCAGCAAGGCGATGATGCTGATGACCACCAGTAGTTCGATCAACGTGAAACCTTTGCGTCGTGGCATAAAGCGGCTCCATCCTTTGTCAAAATGCGTCGTTGTCGATCAAACGCCCGGGCCGCGGTCAGGCGACCCGTGCGGAAGGAGGTTGCACTCAACGGTTCACGCGGCGGCGCAGAACCAGCGGCAACGCCAAGGCCAGAAGGCTCATGCTCGCCGGCTCAGGGATCGCAAGGCCCGCCAGGGCCAGCGCTTCATCAAACGCGATGTCAGCGCTGGTGCCGAAGCCCCAGTTGTCGCCCAGGATCTGAAGATCAGCCAGGTTCACCACGCCGTCGAAGGTGAAATCCGCATTGGCCCAGGAGACTTTCGCCGCCTGCCAGTTGTCGCCCAGGATCTGCAGGTCGGACAGATTGACCATCCCGTCATTGTTGGCATCGCCGGCATGGATCACGTCATACTCCAGACGCAGCGTGGCGCCGGGGCCGTCGCTGCTGTTGCGTTCGGCGAAATACTGGTTCTTGCCGTAAACGCAGGAGAAGGTAAAGACCGGAATCTTGTCCCCGCTGCTGAAAATCAGGTTGAGGTTGTTGAGCAGTTCGGCATCCTCCCAGGCCACGCCGCCGTGGTAGGTGTCGGTGCCGACGTACAGATTGTCAGCCGGCCGGCTGGAGGACCAGACCATGTCAGCGGGCACGGCATTCATGGCGAGGCGGCCCTGCCACAGGTTCCGGCTGACATTCACCATGGACGTGATGACGTTCTGGGTGGCGCCGTTCTGCTCGATGCCGGTGGTGCAGTAGTAAGATGCAGCCGCGGTGTTCCAGTCCAGGGTGGCTTCATCCCAGTCGTCCGCCACATCCACCAGCGAAACAAAAGCCGGGAAACCGCTGTTACTGGTGCGCTGATCGAACACGCCGACCTGGGCTCCGGTGATGACCGCCCCAGCGGGCAGCGCGGACAGATCGAAAGCGGCATAAGTCAGCGCGCCGTTGTTGCAGTCCAGGTTGAGCAGACCGCCGCCCAGATCGTTGTAATCGAGCACCGCCGTGGTGTTATCGCGATAAACCGAGTTGTCCTTGTGGGTTTCAATGTCCACGGACGTGGCCATCGCCTGGGCGGCGAACCACCCCGCCGCCACCAATCCAACCAACACTGCTTTTCGAAGTTCCACTATCATGCTTTACCTCCTATCGTGTATGGTGAATAGAAACAGTCATCGAGCCATGGGTCAATAACCCATCTTGTGATCGCGGTCGAGCAGGTCGTTGTACAGGTTGTCGTGTTCAGCCGGGTATGCGGATACGGGTTGCTCGGTGAGCGGAGTATTCAAAGTCAAACCCAGAGGGGCCAGATACTCGGCATAGGCCTGGCGACTGAACATCCGGGCCGAGCCGTCGCCGTAGCTGTGGTTCAGGCCGGTGACGTGCGACAGTCTCAGTGAAAACTCCATCCCGAAGTAGCCTCCCGAGCCGGTGCCTGGCTGCAGGCGGTCGGAGGCCAGCACTTTGCCCGCCAGATCGCCCATGCGGGGGAATACCACCGGACTGTTCGGCGTCGCCCATTCGACGTTGCCCCACGGCCGCTGCGAGTAGTTGGAGCGGGAATAGTTGCCCGTCTGTTGTCCCGGCGGCCAGTTGCTGGAATAGAACATGGTGCCGAGAGTGCCTTCGGATGACGAGGGGCAGTCGTGGTAACGCCAGTCAGTGCTGTACCCGCCGCGAAAGACGTAACCGAACTGCATGAAGATGCCGCCGCCCGGTTTGGTATGGAACAGGTAATTAAACGACTGTTGGTTGCGCCAGCCGATGGGGACCTGGTCCTGATAGTCGTTGGCATAGACGGCATAAACCTGGGCGATCTGGCGGACGTTGGCCGAGCAAACCACGAAGCGGGCCACGTCCCGGCTCTTGCGCAAGGCCGGCAGCAGGATGGAGATCAGCAAGGCGATGATGCTGATGACCACCAGAAGTTCGATCAGGGTGAAAGCCCCGGTCTGATTGAACGGGCGTTGTGGCCTGATTGCGTGCCTCCTGCATGTGACATCGATCATAGCTGGCTTCCTGTGCCGAGTGATGCTTGTTCAGCTGCGTCGGCCCTGCAAACCGCAGCAGCGCGGTTAGGCGCCGTTGCGGGAAAACGAGGATCAGTCACGTTTGCGCGACAGCAACAGCGTCGCGCCCAGAACCAGCAGGCCCAGGCTGGCCGGCTCGGGGATTTCATACTCCAGACGCAGCGTGGCGCCGGGGCCGTCCGTGCTGCGCCGCTCGGCGAAGTACTGGTTCTTGCCATAGACGGAGGAGACAGCGAAGACGGCCACCTGGTCACCGCCGAGCACGTCGTTGAGGGCGCTGACCAGATCAGCATCTGTCCAACCCACGCCACCGTGATAGGTGTCGGTGCCGACGTACAGGTTGTCAGCCAGACGGCTGGTGGACCAGACCATGTCAGCGGGCACGGCGTTCATGCCGAGTCTGCCCTGCCACAGCACGAGGCTGAAATTGACCATGGGTGAGTTAATGGTCTGAGTGGCACCGTTCTGGTCGATGCCGGTGGTGGCGCCGTATGACGCCGCGGCAGTGGTCCAGTCCAGTGTGGTTTCATCCCAGTCATCGGCCACGTCCACCATTGAAACAAAGGCCGGGAAGCCGCTGTTGTTGGTTCGTTGATCGAACACGCCAATCTGGGCCGAGGTGATCACGGCTCCACTGGGCAAGGCGGACAGGTCGAAAGCGGCGTAGGTCAATTCGACGTTGTTGCAGTCCACGTTGAGCACGCCGCCCATGGTACCGGCGTAATCCAGCACACAGGTGACATTGTCACGATACACCGAGTTATCCTTGAATGTTTCGATGTCCATGGTCGCGGCCAAGGATTGGGCTGCCAGGCAGCTTGCCGCCACCACACCAACACAAATTGCACGTACGGGTTTCATCATGATCTTCCTCCAGAGGGTTTTAGCGATACCGGACACAAACTTCACTCTTGCACGAACGTTATTGCATAGCCGGATCGGATAACGCCGGCCTGAAAAACAAGCTTCATTTCATTAAGACCTCGATTTGGAAATGGGTCAGAACTTTCGCCATGTTGTGCACTTCCTAATGCCCGGCCGGGTGGGTTTGCGAGGTCTGGTCAATCAGGAGTCTGACCTGCCGATGCTCTTGTGCACTGGCCAGTTCCCTTCATGATGACCTTTAATCAATTCACAGTTGAAATCCTGCCCTTTCAACCGAATGCTGTCGGCCTGAGTCGGCGAGCTTGCTTCCTTCAGACCATCAATCGCACAAGATGCACAAACGATGATGCAATAAGTGTAACTCGACATTTCTGGCCTGTCAAGGTGTTTTTTGCATATATCGCACAGTCCCACCGCCTCATGTACGTTGACACCCGTTGGGGATGATTCAGGGCAAGATAATACGAGTCAGTTTCGCAGAAATGACACGACCCCCTTGCGGGGGCCGTGAAGATGAGCCGTTGGTCAAACTTGTGTGTCCCTGCGGGCCCTGTCAGACCGCCCGGGGATGCGCCTCGTTGTAGGCCGTGCGCAGTCTCATGCTCGAGAGATGCGTGTAAATCTGGGTGGTCGAGAGCGACTGGTGGCCAAGCAATTCCTGCACGCTGCGCAGGTCGGCCCCGTTATCCAACAGGTGGGTGGCGAAGCTGTGACGCAGGGTGTGCGGGCTGATGGTCGGGTCCAGGCCTGCACCCTTGAGATATTTATCCAGCTTGCGACGGACCGAGCGCGAGCTGAGTCGGCCGCCGTTCTTGTTGACGAACAGCGGGATGGCGGTTTCGGTCATCGAGCGATCGCGCAACGCACGGAAGCGAGGATCCGGCTCAAGCAGGGTCAGGTAGTGACGAATGGCTGCCAGGGCATGCGAGCCCAGGGGCACGATGCGTTCCTTCTTGCCCTTGCCGCGGATGTGCAGAGTCTGTCCGCCGAAGTCCAGGTCATTGCGGTTCAGGTCCACCAGTTCCGACACGCGCACGCCGGTGGAGTAAAGGGTTTCGAGGATGGCGCGGTCGCGGGCGCCGAGCGTGTCGCGGTTGTCGGGAGCAGCCAACAGTTTTTCGACCTGATCGACGCTGATGGCCTTGGGCAGGCGCTTGGTCTGCTTGGGCGTGCGGATCAGGAGCATGGGATTGGACTGCATGTGCCCACGTTTCTGCATCCAGCGATAGAAGGATCGCAGGGTGGCGATCTTGCGGGCGGTTGTTGCCGGCGAATAGCCGAAGCCGTCGAGGTGCGTCAGGAAGCTGCGGATGCCGACGGTGTCGATGGCGGAAAGCTGCTGATCGACGCCGTTGCCGTTGTTGCTCTGCCCGGCCAGGTGCTCGCAATACTGGCGCAGGTCTGCGCCGTAGCAGCGAGCGGTGTAGGGGCTGAAGTGTCGTTCGTGACGCAGGTAGTCAACGAACTGCTGAACGAGCGAGTGATTGGGGTCGGACATGGCGGACTTCCTTCAGGCGTATAGGGTGGATGAATCGATGGACAGAGAAGCGCAGCGAATCGCGCGGCGCCAGGCGTCGAGGTTCGGTCGGTCGCAGGATGACGGGTTGAGGCTCATGCGTTGTCGGTCCAAACCGGGCCGACCTGCGCCGGCCCCCTCTAAGGCTCGCCCGCGGCGGTCGGGGCGTTGTCAGCCAGGCGATCCTGTTCGCCGGCCAGCAATCGCGCCACCGCCAAGTGGGCGACAAATTCACTGAACAGGTCCATGCTGCTGCGATACAATGCACTGCTGATCGCATCGTTGTCCGACTCGCCTCGCCCGGCGGCATACACCTCCAAAAGACTGCGCATGCCCGGATCGGCGGCGTCGTAAAAGGCGCTGACGGCTGAATCGGGCCCTCGGCCACGCGGCGGCACGATGGGGCGCGTCTGCTGATCGACGGCCGCACGGGTCAGAGCTCGTTCATCGATCACCTTCGGCATCGGCCGCAAGGGATCGAGGTACAACTCCACCGCCAGGCCGATCTTGGGCGGGTCGTACGGCTCGTATGCCGCGATGGTGCCCACGATCAGTCCATCAACCCCGAGCGTCTGCATCAGCCGCCGCACATCCTCCGGTGATGCCACGGCCGGCATCTGCAGCACATCCATGGCTGCGATCACACGGTTGACCGGCAGAGCGTCGATGCGAGCGACGGACTCCAACTGCCGGGACAGGTGATCAGCCATGCGGTAGCCGTCGGCGTAGCTGCTGCCGGACTCGTTGCGGATCGGGGCAACCGCCCACAACTGGCGCTCGGCGTACGGCGTCTCCAGCGGAGGCTGCGCCTGCGGACGGCGAACCATCAGTTCGGAGCAACCGCTGGCGCCGCTGAGCAAAGCGACGGCGATCAGGGTCAGCATGACCTGTTTACTTGTCATGGCGTCCTGCCTGTTATGCATCGACTCCGTCGATGCGAGTTACGAGTTTCAAGTTTCGAGTTTCGAGTTCTGAGTGTTCAAGTCTTTGTCTTCAACTCGAAACCCGAAACTTGAAACTTGAAACTCCCCTATGGCGTCGGCACCATGACCGAGGCCGGGTTGCTGTTGCGCGACGGCTGTACGTCCCGGGCGGCGAAACTCGGTCGCACGGCCCAGATGTTTTCCACGCCGTTGGCGGCCCGATCGGAGACGAACAGGATCGACCCGTCCGCCGACCAGGCCGGCTGAATGTTGGTGAACTTGCCGCTGGTCAGCTTCATGCGTCCGGTGCCGTCGGAAGAGGTCACCCACAGGTCAGCCCGGGTGGCGCTGGCTGAGGCATCCGCCTGCGGATCGATCACCGTGCAGAAGACCACCTGGTTGCCGTCGGGCGACCAGTCGGGCGTGATGACCGCGGCGTTGGCGCTGACGGCAATTTCCGTGGGCGGCGTCGGTTCGCCGTTGACCAGGTTCATGGTCCAGACGCTGAACCAGCGCGTGCCGCGCTGCCGGGCCCGCTGAAACAGAATCGTGTCGCCGGCCGGGGACCAGTTGGGGAACAGGCCAAGGCCGATGACCTGTCGCGTCGAGGGATTGTTCACGTCAATGACCACCATCTCCCACTGCCCGGACATCGAGCCGAGGCTGCAATAGACCAGCTTGCTGCCGTCGGGCGAGAAGGATGGATGCAGATCGATGGTCGGATCGTTGGTGATCTGTCGCGGATGGCCGCCGGTGGCGGGCATGACGTAGATGTCGTAGGAGCCGCCGCGGTTGGAGGCGAAGGCGACCCACTTCCCATCGGGCGACCAGTTGGGCATGATCTCGTCGGCCTGGTCATCGGTCAGTTGCGTGACCGCCGTACCGTCGATGCGTTTGACGTACAGGTCAGCCGTGTCGCGATGGCGTGTGGAGGCATAGACGATCAGCTTGCCTGCCGGATCTGGATCGGGATCGAAGTCCGCGCCTTCGACGGTGAAGGTCATCTGGCGCAGGTCGTCGGTGCCGTCGAGCGGGCTGGAGCGTCCGGCGAAGTTGACCTCATCGACATGTCCGAACAGACCCAGAGCGCCGACGCGCTGCCGTGGCAGGTCGGCCGTTAAATTGCTATTGATGGGCAGAATTTGATTACTTCCGGGGGCGGGGGTAGGCGAGGGGGTGGATGAGCCCTGAGGACCAAAGTCCGCCTCAGCGTTGTTGACTGGTGCGGCTGGAGCGCTGCTGGCGGAAGTGATCACCGGACGGCCGGTGGGGTCGATCAGTGCCTGATCCTGGCCGATCTGTCCCAACTGCTCAGTGTGCGGGGCCTCAAACTCGATGGGGCTGTCGGGCGCCATCGAACGCTGTTCGCCCTGATTGAGTTTCTCTGCCTGTTCCTGCTTAAACTGCTGATAGGCATCGACTTGCTGCTGTTCCTGCCACTTGATGCCCAGGCTGCCGTTGTAGTGCTGCTGGCATCCACCGGCAGTCAGCAGCACGGTCAGCAGCAGTGCGGTCATGTGTCGATGGGACTGGCTCATGGTGGCCTCGCGGCAAGCAGTCAGGGGACAAACGTCGCTTTCCGGTTATCGGATTGGTTACCGCCTGTTCCTTGATTCTGAGCCGTTACGGCCTTTATCGGACGATTCCGGCATGTCGCTTGAGGTATCGCAGCCGATGAAATCCCCTATGGACCAGGGGCAGGGCTTCCGCAGCGAGTTGAAGATCGACGGGCGGGTCTATCACCTGCCCCCGCGACGGGCCGGGCGGCTCTTCGTGATCATTTTGCTACTGATCGGCGGCACCCTGGTGACCGTGGGCGTACTTCATCTTCTCGCTTTGCCATTCGTGCTGTTCGGACTGACAGCCATCGCCCTGGCCGCAACGGTCTATGGCGGCCACAACAGCATCCAGATCACTCGCGATCACGTCCTCAGCGTCGATCACCTCGGCCCGCTGCACTGGACCCGCCGCCGCTATCGTGCTGATATCCGCCGACTCGAAGTCAACACCATGACCAGCTCCACCAACGGCGGGCCGGCGAAACCGGTGGAAAGCTTCGCCCTGCTGGCGGGCATGGTCGAGGCAGATCCTTCGCTGACCCGCAAACAGAACTTGCGCCGCAGCCTGATCATGGCCTGGGGTTACCCGCGGAAGCTGCTGATTGATGTTGCCAACGAACTGTCACACGAGTTGGCGCTCAGTGGCGGCAGCAGGTTGATCGATGATGCGGACGCCTTGCCGGTGACCGAGTCGGCCGGGTCGTTTGATGAACAGGAGCAGACCGTCGATCGCCCGGTATCGCGGCCGGCCGATGCTGTCACACTGCTGGATCGCAATGATGCCGGCCTGACGCTCACCGTGCCGCCGCTGGGTGTGTGGAAAGGCTCGAAGGGTCTGTTCTTCTTCAGCCTGCTGTGGAATGGTTTCATGGCGGTGTTCACGCCGTTGATGCTCATGGGTCTGTTCAAGGGTGAGGTGGAAAGTGATTTGCCGGAGTGGGCGGTCGTCCCAGCCCTGATCGCGTTCCTTGCCCTGTTCTGGGCCATCGGCATCGGCATGTTTCTGGCTGCGTTCAATGCCGGAAAAAGGCGGGCCATCCTCGACGTGGTGGGCGACACGCTGGTGGTCACGCGGCAATCGATTTTCGGCACCAGACAAATGGAATGGCGTGCTGAGGACATCGAGGACATCCGCATGGGCCCCTCGGGCATGGAGGTCAACGACGTGCCCGTGATGCAACTGCAGATTCACCCGAAAGTCGGCAGGAAAAAGGGCATGTTGACCCAGCTACCCAACGAAGAGCTGACCTGGATCGCCTGGGAACTGCGCACTGCGATGGGGATCAGCAAAACAAATTGAGCCACGGATGAACACGGATAGACACGGATAAAAACGCATTGGATTCCCATCTCATCCGTGCTTATCCGTGTCCATCCGTGGCCATACTCTTTTCGATGCGCTCGAGTAAAGCCGCGAAAGCATCATCGCTCATCGCGGGCATCGCCCCGCTCTCATCGATCGCATCGGCTTCATCCAGATCAACCCAACTCTTGCACCCCGCATAGCGCGGCTGATTGGCGATCAACTTCGCATCAGGCAACCGAAACGCCCGCAATGCAAGCAGGTAGATCGGGCGATCGGGTTTGTAGTTGAAGCGCATATCGATCTGTTCGCTCGTCCAACAATGCAGATCATCAAGCTGATCGAACGCTTCGCGTGACGGCACCTGCCAGATGCGGGCAGCCTCCGCGTAACCACGAATCAGCAACTCGCTCGGCTCCTGCCCGAATGTCTTCACACGGCTTTGATATGCCTGCTTCAACTTCCGGGGGTCCTGATGCTCCCACGCGGGAAACAGAGCGAAGCGTTCGACCTCCAGTTTGAACCGCCCCGGTCCGCCCTCCTCGTGAATGCCGCCCTTACGCAACACGATAGCCAACCCGCCCTCGACCAGCAGGTCACAAACGACAGCCCATTCCTTGAGTGCGATGGTTAACATGGTCACATTCGATCGACCGTTTCGATGCCCAACAGTTTCAAGCCCTTCTGGAGCGTACGAGCGACCAGGCGGCACAACGCCAGGCGGCTGTCGCGGGTTGCGGCATCGTCCGCCTTCAATACCTGGCAGCGCTCGTAGAACTGGTGATAGCCGCCGGCCAGTTCGTACAGATACGTGCACAGCCGGTGCGGCTCCAGGCTCTCTGCCACCGCATTAACCACCCCCGGGAATTGCAGCAGCTTCAACACCAGCGATCGTTCAGCCTCATCGGTGATCTTCAACCCGACACCCGATACCCGACACCCGATACCCGACTCTTCCACTTTGCGGAAGATCGACTGGATGCGCACGTAGGCGTTGATCAGATACGGCGCGGTGTTGCCTTCCAGGGCCAGCATGCGGTCGTAGTCGAACACGTAGTCCTTGATGCGATCGTTGGAAAGGTCGGCATACTTGACCGAGCCGATGCCGATGACCTGGGCGATCCTTTGCTTATCCTTCTCGTCCAGGTCACGGTCGGCTACCACGCGGCTTGCACGCTGCACCGCTTGATCCAAGACTTCGGAGAGTTTCACCGTGCCGCCGCTGCGTGTCTTGAAGGGTTTACGGTCCGGTCCCAGGATGGTGCCGAAGGGCACGTGGTCGAAGCGTACATCATCGCCCCACTGCAACTGCTTGATGACCTGGAACACCATGGCGAAGTGCTGACTCTGGCGCGAGTCGGTGACGTAGATGACGCGCTGGGCGTGCAGTTGCTCGATGCGATAGCGGGCGGCGGCCAGATCGGTGGTGGCGTAGAGATACCCGCCGTCGGATTTGCGCACGATCATGGGCATCGGCTCACCGTCCTTGCCCTTGAAGCCGTCGGGATAGACCACCCGCGCGCCGTCGGATACCTTGAGCAGGCCCGCGTGGTTCAGCGCTTCGACGACGCCCGCGAGAGAAGCGTTGTAAGAGCTTTCGCTACGGATATCACCGTCGTTCAACAACACACCTAACCGCATGTAGATGGTATTGAAATGAAGCAAAGAGTTTTTAATCAAGTATTTCCAGAGTCCGAGCGTTCGCGAGTCACCTGATTGCAGATGGACAACTCGTCTGCGTGCTGCTGCTGCAAATGTCCCGTCACTATCAAACCTTTGCTTCGCTTGTCGGTAAAACTTATCGAGATCAGCGATGACCTGATGATTCAATTGCTTGGGATCTGCGTCCCAGTTCATATCTACAAGAAATTCAATCAGTATGCCGAACTGTGTGCCCCAGTCGCCCAGGTGGTTCTGGCGGATGACGGTGTGGCCGAGGTAGTCGAGGGTGCGGGCCAGGGCGTCGCCGATGATGGTCGAGCGCAGGTGGCCGATGTGCATTTCCTTGGCCACGTTGGGCCCGGAGTAGTCGATGACGATGCGCTGCGGCGGATCGGCAGGGGCGACGGACAGTCGATCGTCGGCCAGCATGTCAGATGCAGCCGAAGCGAGGGCGGCATCGGTCAAGCGCAGATTGATAAAGCCCGGGCCGGCGAGGGTGGCCTCGGCGATCAGGGCGGAGGCGCCACTTCCGGGGGCGAGGGCGGCGACGATTTTTTCCGCTAAATCACGGGGTTTTTGGCCCATCGCCTTGGACAGGCCCATGGCGGCGTTGGCCTGGTAGTCGCCGAACTTGGGGTTGGTCGCCGGGGCCAGCAGAGGGTCAGCGTCGCGGTCCAAAGCGCTTCGGATCGCCTGACGCAGGGCGGCATCGAGTTGGGTTTGCAGAGACATCGAACGCTCCGGGTTATTCAACGCTCCAGTGAACTGGAGCAGCCTACGCGCGCAAGGATAACGCAAGTGAAATCAAAAATCGAAAATTGAAAATCGCGGGTTGAAAATCCCGCTTACGCTTCCTGCTCCAGTTCGGCGGAGCGGTGCTGAAGCTGGGCCTTGAGGCGGGCGAGGATGGATGAGTGCATCTGGCTGACGCGCGACTCGGACAGATCGAGCGTGGTGCCGATCTCCTTCATGGTCATCTCTTCAAAGTAGTAGAGGACCACGATCAACTGCTCGGCACGGCTCAGGCCGTGGGTGATCAGTTCCTTGAGGTCGCGCTTCTGCACGGCGATCAGGGGGCTGGTCTGCCGCGCGTCTTCGAGCACGTCGATCTCGCGCACGTCCTTGTTGGAGTCGGTTTCGAACCACTTGCGTGAAAGGGAGACAACGCCGACCGCACCGGCGTCCTTCTTGATCTTGGCGAACTCGTCCTGGTTGACGGCGAGCCTGCTGGCCAGTTCATCATCGGTCGGGGCCCGGCCGGTCTCCATTTGGATGGACTTGCGGGCGCGTTCGAGCTGACTGGTGCGATGGCGGACCAGTCGCGGCACCCAGTCCATGGATCGCAACTCGTCGAGGATGGCGCCGCGGATGCGCGGGGCGCAATAGGTTTCAAACTTCACGCCGCGGCTCATGTCGAAGGCGTCGATGGCGTCCATCAGGCCGAAGATGCCGGCACTCATCAGGTCCTCGACATCGACTTCGTCCGGCAGCTTGGTGTGCAGGCGCTCGGCGCTGAACTTCACCAGGGGCAGGTAGTTTTCCATCAGGCGGTTGCGCAGATCCTGGTCGTTGGTCTTCTGGTACTCGACCCAGACCTCCTGGATGCTGCGTTTATCGTCGCTGATGGTTTTGGCTGCTGTCCGTTTCGCCATCTTCATCGACTCCTTGACTGGCCTCAATGCCCGGTGCGTTCAGCGCCGGTCAACCGTTGCGCCTCATGCCGCGGCGCGGGTCGAGGTTCCGGGGGCGGACTCCTGCGAGGAAGAATCCTGGGAAGTCTCTCCGGGAATAGGGTGTTGTTTCTGGTAATGCGTGATGTGATCGTCAACGGTCCACTGGGCCACCGCGCCCACACCGCGTCCGATCAGATAGCAGATCAGCATGATCACCGCCGCTCGCCACAACACGGTGAACACGTCGTTGCCGACATAGACACCGATCACGGCAGCGGCCGCGAAGGCGACAAGCGCGAAACTTGTGGCGATCACACGGGAAGGGATGTGAAGCACTCCTTTGCTCAGAGGACCCCGCCTCTGCCCCAACATGCGTCAAATCACGTCGCCCTAATCCATTAGAGCAGCGGCATTCTAATCAAAAGCTACAACCGTTGTGAAGCGGTTACCGCTTGCGCGACAAAAAAAAATGAAAAAAGTGCGCCACGCAGTGTGCGATGTTCAGCGCGCCAGCCAGCTCGCCATACGCCGAAACAAACCTTCGCTGCGCGCCGAGGTGGCATGACGATCCAACCGATGGGCCAGGCGACTCAACCCCGCGCGGGCCGCAGTCGCGGATGCATCCAACGCAAACGGCTGACGACGACGAATGGACATCTGCACACGAGGATCACTCGGAAGATGACCGGCATAGCGCAACGACATCTGAAGAAACTTGCGACACACCGCGGACAACCGGCCGAAGACCTGTCGCGCTTCGACTTCGTCTCGAACCATGTTCACGAGCAACAGCACTGAAGCGCCGGGTTTCTGTCGGTACAAAGTCTTGATCACCGCATAAGCATCGGTCACCGCCGTCGGTTCGGGCGTGGTGACCACAAGAACTTCGTCGGCGGCGACGAGGAACCCCAACACATTGGGGCTGACGCCGGCGCCGGTGTCGATCAGGATGACATCGGCGCGCGTTTCAAGTTGATGAAGCTGGGCCAGCAGGCGTGATCGCTCGAACTCGCTCAGGGCCGCCATCTGGGCCAGGCCCGAAGCGCCGGGGACCAGGCGGAAGCCGCCGGGCGCGTCAATCAACACCTCTTCCAGACGCTTGCGACCCGCCACGACATGCGCCAGTGTGCTGGCCGGTGAAAGGTTGCACAGCACGTCGGCATTGGCGGTGCCCAGGTCGGCGTCCAGCAGCACGACGCGGCGGTGCATCGAGGACAGTTGCACGGCAAGGTTGACGCTGAGGGTGGTCTTGCCCACTCCGCCCTTGCCGCTGGTCACCGCGATGGTGCGGGCGGTGGCGCCTGTGGTGGCCGCGCCTCGGGCCGTGCGGGTCGCGGGGTTGGCAGCCTCCACCATCAGTGGACTGCCGGGCGGTAATTCCGGACGTGACCTCCGCTCCACCTGTTCGCGCAAAGCCTGCGCCTGATCCGTGATCATGTTCCTGGACCCTCGCCCCCTAGCACCAACTGGGCCAGACGCTGACCATCGCCCGGCTCGATCTGATGCGGCACTTCCTGACCCGTGGTGACGTAACTCAACTGCTTGTTGACCTTTCTCAACACGTTCACCAGCACGCCGAAGGTCACCGCCTCGTCCAGCTTGGTAAAGATCACCCGATCAGTTCGGATGATGCTGAAGCGCTCCGCCACCTCCAGCAGAACCTTCTGCGTGCAGGTGGAAGATAATACCAGATGAACCTCGTCAGGGGCAGCTTTTTCTAAGATTTGAGAAAGCTCATTTAATCGCTGATCGTTGCGCTGGGATCGCCCGGCGGTGTCGATCAGCACCACGTCGCAGTCGGCCATGGAGGCGATGGCGTCGGAAAGCTCACCCCCGGAAGTCACAATTCGTAGCGGCACGCCGATGATCTCGGCATAGGTGCGAAGCTGCTCTACGGCCGCGATGCGGTAGGTATCCAGCGTCACCAGGCCCACGCGGCGGTTCTCGCGCAGCTTGAAATTGGCAGCCAGCTTGGCGATGGTCGTGGTCTTGCCCACACCCGTCGGCCCCACCAGGGCGATGGTGCGCGGCTTACCCAGTTTCACTTTTGCCTTCTGTGCCGAGTTGGCCTCTGCGAGTCCGGACGACTTGGGCAGCAACGCTTTGACCGCCTCCAGTACGGCAGCCCGGCAAGCCTCATGATCTTCCAACTGCTCGTCATCGAGTCGGCCGCGAACCTGGTGCACGACCTCGTCGGCGATCTCCTGGGCCACCTCCTGCTCCAGCAGGGCGCGATACTGATCGAACAGGGCATCGGGCAACTGCCTGGCATCCACCTTGTCCGTGCTGGGCGCGATGGCCCGCTGCACGAGGCGTTTGACCGCGCGCATTTCCTCGACCAGTTGCAGATGATCGGCGGGCATCGGCGCTACGGTAACGGCCGCAGCCAGCTGTTGTTGCTGCTGACGCTGTTCGATTTCGACCTTGGCGGCCGCGTAGGTGCGCTTGATCAGGTCGCCGGCCAGTTGCACTTCACCGATGGGCGGCATAACGGGCGGAGCCGCCGGCAGCTTGATGGTGGGCGGATCGACGGGCACGCTGGCCTGGCGCAGGGCGGCGCGGCGCGGGGAGTTCTGAGCCTTGCGGCGATTGACCTTGCCGACCTGGCGGCCGTCGGCGGCGGTGACTTCCACCACGGTTCGCGCCCCGATGCCGAACAGCCCGCCGCGCTTGTAGCTGCGCGTGTGCAGGATCACCGCATCGGCGCCGATCTCGCGTTTGACCTTCGCCAGCGCCTGAGCCATCGTGTCTGCGGAAAAAGTCTTCAACTTCAAGCCACGGCCCCCTCGTAGGTTTGGGTGGGTTTGCCTTCATGGATCTGCACGAGGCCGAGCGATTCGACCTCGACGCCTTTGCTGACTTCGTTGTATCCGAGAACCGCCACGCTGGGCAAGTGCGGTTCGAGCAATTGCCGCACCTGGGCGCGGACCTGCGGCGAAGCCAGCACCACCGGATGATGCCCCGCCTGGATCAATCGTTGCAACTCCTCAAGGATCGCGTGCGTGATGCGATTGGCGACAGCGGGTGGCATGGTCATGCTGGTGCCTTCGACTGATCGCTCGATGAAGCCGTTGATCTGATCCTCCAGCGCGGGGTCGAGGCTGACGCAGTAGAGACGGGTGGCGGACTGGGCCTGGTCCAGGTCGTTGCGGTCGGCAGGCTCGACCACCGCGAACTGTCCGCAGATCGTCCGCCGCAGCGCATTGCGCACGTATTCGGTGAGCACGTCCAGGTCCTTGGTGCGCACGGCCCAGTCGCCCAGCGTCTCGGCGATGGTCTCCATGTCGCGCACGGGCACGCGCTCGCGCAGCAGGTTCTGCAGCACCTTCTGCAACTCGCCGGCTTTGATGAGCTTGTGATCGCCGGTGAACACTTCCTCGCACAGGCGCGGGGCTTTTTCCTTAAGCTGCGTCACCAGGTTGCTGGTCTCCTCGCGCGAGAGCAATTCCCAGGCGTGGTTCTTGACCACCTCGGTCAGGTGCGTGGCCAGCACGCTGACGGCATCGACCACGGTGTAGTTGAGAGCCTCGGCCCGCTGCTTCTGGCCCGGCTCGACCCAGACCGCTTCCAGCCCGAAGGCCGGCTCGCGGGTGCGCACCCCCGGAAGTTTCTCACTGGCCAACCCGCCGTCCATAGCCAGGTAGTGGCCGGGGTAAATCGTCCCATCAGCCACGGAGTTGCCGCGAATCTTGATGTGATACTCGTTGGGCTGAAGCTGCATGTTGTCGCGGATGCGCACCGGCGGCATGACGAAACCCATCTCCGCGGCAAGCTGGCGACGGATCATGGTGATGCGGTCCAGCAGATCGCCGCCCTGCGAGGCATCGACCATGCGCACCAGGCCGTAGCCGATCTCCAGTTCCAGCGTATCGACGTGCAGGGCCTGCTCAACGGGCGCGGACTCAGCTTTCTTCTGGCCCTTCTTCCGTTCGCTGTCGGCAAGACGCTGTTGCTCGACGACCTTGATACGGCGAAGCATCCAGCCCAGGCCGCCCACCGAAGAAGCCAGCGTGAGCATGACAACAGTCGGCAGCGGCGTCAGCGCCAGGGCCGCCAGGAAACCCGCCGCGATGAACAGGGCCGTGTGTCGGTGCGTCAACTGGCTGATCAGCTCGGTGCCCAGATCGTTGCGGCTGGAGGAGCGCGTGACGATCAGGCCCGCGGCCAGGGAGATGACAAACGCGGGCAACTGCGAGACGATGCCGTCGCCGATGGTCAGCCGGGTGAACACGTCCAGCGATTCGGTGAGCGTCCAGCCCTTGACCAGCGCGCCGATGGTGAAGCCGCCGACGATGTTGACCAGGGTGATGATGATGCCGGCAATGGCGTCGCCGCGCACGAACTTGGCGGCACCGTCCATCGCGCCGTAGAAGTCCGCTTCCTGCGAAATCTGCGCGCGGCGTTTTCTTGCCTCGGCCTCGTCGATCAGCCCGGCGTTGAGGTCGGCGTCGATGGCCATCTGCTTGCCGGGCATGCCGTCCAAGGTGAAGCGGGCGGCCACTTCGCTGATGCGCGTGGCGCCTTTGGTAATGACCACGAACTGCACGATGATCAGGATCACGAACAGAATCACGCCCACCACGACCGATGACCCAGCCACGAAGCTGGCGAACGCTTCGATCACCTGCCCCGCCACTTGCGCCGCCTCCTGCGGCGTGGCGGCGTCGGCGGTCAGGATCATGCGCGTGGTGGCGATGTTGAGCACTAGGCGAAACAGCGTCGTGCCCAGCAGCAGCGACGGAAACACCGAAAACTCCAGCGGTGTCTCGACGTACAGCGTCGTCAGCAGAATCACCGCCGCCAGGGCGATGTTCAGGCTCAGCAGCACGTCCATCATCACCGGCGGCAGCGGCACCACGATGATCGCCAGCAGCCCGATGAACGCCAGCGGCACGATGATCGACCGATAGCGCGCCACTTGCTGCACCCAGGCGGGGATGGTCAGGTTGTTCGCTGCTTTGGCCATGCTGGTTACAAGACAGACAAGGAGACAAGGAGACAAGGAGACAAGGGGATTGTGTGGTCGTTGGCCTGGTTACTCATGATGCGCTTCCTTTATTTCTTCCCTCTCCCTGTCTCCTTGTCACCGTGTCTCCTTGTTTTCTTTCAAACGGCCGCCGCCTCGCGCTCGGCCATGCGATAGACGTAAGCCAGAATCTCCGCCACGGCGGCGTAGTGCTGGGGTGGAATCTCCTGGCCGACATCGACGTTCTTGTAGAGCGCCTGGGCCAGGGGTTTGCGTTCGATGATGGGAATGCCGTGGGCCACTGCGATCTGCCGGATGCGCAAAGCCAGGTAGTCAGCCCCCTTGGCGATCACCTTGGGCGCGGCCATGGTGGCTGAGTCGTAGCGGATCGCCACCGAAAAATGCGTGGGATTGGTCACCACCACGTCAGCCTTGGGCACGTCGTGAGCGATGCGCTGCAGGGCAAGCTGGCGGGCCACGCGCGAGCGGCGCTGCTTGATCAGCGGATCGCCCTCCATCTCCTTCATCTCCTGCTTGACCTCGTACTTGCTCATGCGCATGTCCTGGTTGTGCTGGAAGCGCTGATAGCTGTAGTCGAGCACCGCCAGCACGATCAGCAGGGCTGCCAGCTTCAGCGCCAGCAGATAGACCAGCTCCGCAGACGCGGCAAAGGCCTGCCCAGTGGCCAGTTCGCCGATGTGCATGATGCGCGGCAGGTCGTCGAGGATGACCCAAGTGGCCAGCGTAGCGATGACGATGACCTTGGCCAGGCTCATCACCAGCCGCACTGCAGCACGCAGGTTGAACAGGTTCTTAACCCCACGTAGTGGTGACAGGCGATCGAATTTCGGAACCAGCGGCTTGGGTGACAACAGCAAGCCCACCTGACTCATGGCTGCGATCACGCCCACGGCCATCAAAGCCAGCAGCATGGGCCCCAGGCTCACCACCACGATGCGCACGCTGTAGGACGCCAGGGCTGCGAAATCGTCGGCCGAGGCGGGATTGTCGGTGTGGACCGCGCCCAGCAGGTTCTGCATCGACATCTTCATGCCGCCAAGCACGCGCAGGCCCAACATGTGCAGCAGCACCACACTGGCCAGCAGCAGCACCGCCGCGGTCAGGTCGGTGGAGCGAGCCACGTTGCCGCTCTCGCGCTGCTCGCGCTTGCGCCTCGGCGTTGCGTCTTCCGTTCTTTCGAAATCGTTTTCAGCCATGAGTCACTTTACGAAGGTAAAAAACTGCAACACTTGCGACATCACCTGCCGCACTGTCTCGCTGAACACCCCGGCCGCGATCGCCACGAAGGCGGTCATGAACGTCGCGCCCAGCAGGATGCGCACGATGAAACCCACGCTCAGCACGTTGATCTGCGGCACCGTGCGCATGATGAAACCGAGTGCAAGCTGCACCAGGAACATCACGCACAACATCGGGGCCGCCACCCGCACCGCCATGTCGAAGACCACGCCCAGCAGACCCACCATCAGTACGGTCAGCCCGCTGAAGTTGTCGAACCCGCCCAAAGGGATCTTGTCGAAGGAGCCGATCAGGGCTGCGAACATCGCCCGGTGGCCGCCCATCAGGATGAAGATGGTCAGTGCCAGCATGAACAGGGTGCGGGCCACGATGCCGGCCTCTTCGTCCATCTCCGGGTTGACGATGCCGGCAAAACCCAGGCCCATCTGCTGATCGATCATCTGCCCGCCGATCTGCAGGCCGATGATGGGCAGGCTGGCGGCAAAACCGATGGCGAAACCGATCAGCAACTCCACCGCGATCATGCCCGTCATCGGCCACAGCGGCACACCCTGCTCGATCACCGCGCCAAGATGCGCCGCTGCATGGTGCGTTCCGGGGGTGCCCCCGGAAACAGCACTTCCGGGGGCGGGGGACAGCAACATGGGATAAACGCAGAAGGACAAGCCCAGGGCCAGGAAAATTTTGACCTGTCGCGGAATGGTTTCGCTGCCGAGCATGGGCGCGATGACGAAGATGCCGGTCAGCCGGAACAGCACCAGCAGCCATGCGGGAGCGTGAGCGAGGATGGGCGTCAGGTCAATCGGCACTAAAGTGCCTCCAAACTCGAAACTCGAAATTCGAAACTCGAAATAAATCTAAAATCCCAAACTCGAAGCAGAAGGGATCTTGCTTCAGGTTTGTTTCGAGTTTTGAGTTTATTTCGAGTTTCGAATTTCGAGTTTCGAGTTTTCATCACATCTCTCCGAACATCTTTGCTGCGAACTCCATGATCTTCATGAACAGCCACGGCGCGACGAAGATGGCCACGACGCCCATGCCCACGATCTTGGGCACGAAGCTGAGCGTCTGCTCCTGAATCTGCGTCACCGCCTGCAGAATGCTGACCAGCAGCCCGATGACCAGGGCCGCCCCCAGAATGGGCAGACTGAGCATCAGCATCAGCGTCAGCGTCTGGCGAACGATCTCGATGGACTGGTCAATGGTCATGTGTGTTAGGCTTGAGGTTTCAAGCTTGAGGCTTGAGGGCGGGAGGTTCGAGGCCACAAGCCTCAAGTCTCATCCCTCAAGCCTCTCCCACTACGTCGTCACCCCCGGTACCGCAAAACTTTTCAACAGATTCCCCGCCACCAGCATCCACCCGTCCACCAGCACGAACATCAGCAACTTGAACGGCAGACTGATGAACACCGGCGGCAACATCAACATGCCCATTGATATCAGCACGCTGGAAATCACCATGTCGATGATCAGAAACGGCAGGAACAGGCGAAACCCGATCAGGAAGGCCACCTTCAATTCACTGAGCATGAAGGCCGGCACCAGCGTGATCATGTCCACGTCGGCCCGCGTCAGCTTCGACGGCTCGCTGGTGTCGATGCCGCGGTAGTTGAGGATCATGTACACGTCTTGCCAGTTGCCGGCATACTCGATCTGAGCGAACATGAAATCGCGCAGCGGCTGACGGGCGGCCGCCCACGCCTGCTGGTTGTTCTCAAACTCCCCGGCCTGCATGGGCACGATGAACTCGCGGTTGACCCGCTCGAAGGTCGGGGCCATCACCAGCAACGTCAAAAACATCGACAAACCCACGATCACCTGCGATGGCGGCAGCGACTGGGTGCCGATCGCCTGCCGCAGCAGGGCCAGCGTCACCACGATGCGCGTGAAGCTGGTGCACATCACCAGCAGGGCCGGGGCCAGTGTCAGCACCGTCAGCAGCGCGAGAATCGAAAGCGTGGCGCTGAGCTTCTGGCTACCGCCTCCGGAAGTGCCTTCGGAAGTGGTCGCAGGCGAATCCGGTGCGGCGATCGGCAGCGCGGCACTGGCGTTACGCAGCACTGTCACCGGGTTGGAAAGATCCAGCGGCTCGTTGGCGGCATCCTGGGCCAACACCGTGCACGGCAGCAACAGCGACAGAGCAAGACTCAGCAGCAGGGTGCGGCGGCGAATCATGACGGGTCCCCCTGCCGCCCGCTCATCAGGCGCACGCGCGAGAGCAGGCCGTCGAGCGAATCGCGGGCGCGATCCACTGCAACTTCACCGTCGTCGCCGCCTTCCAGTTCGGTCTGCTTGTCTTCGTACTGGCCGTGGAACCCGTGCAGCATGCGGCTAAACCCGCGGCTGATGGAGTTGTCGCGGGCTGACGAAACCGCACCGATCAGCGAGGCGACTTCTTCGGGATCATCGACGTCCGCCAGCGTGCGCATGCCGCCGGGCGATTCGCTGACCACCAGGATGCGCGAGCCGACGCGCAGAAGCAGCACGTGCTGGCGCGGGGCGATCAAACTGCGACTGAGCACTTCCACCACCGGTGTGGAGCGCACCGCCAATCGGCCGCCAAAGTAGCGCACGAAGAGCCAGCGCAGCAGCAGCACCAGGCCGAGCACGACGCCCAGGGCGGTGAGGGTGCTGAGCAACCAGGAGTTGCCGGTGTCGAAGACGCCGCTATCGGCCGGATCGGAAGGCCCGCTCTGATCGGGAACCACCGATCCCAGCGGCTGCGCTTCGACGGCGCTGGTTTCAACCGGGGCTGGTGCTTCGGTTTCGGTGTTGGCTCTGGTCTCGGCCAGTTGCTGGGCCAGGTCGGACAGCGACGACTGGCCTCTCACGGGCGTGGCGAAAGCCAGGGTGATGACGGCTATCGAAAATAGAAGCGTTCTGCGCTTCAACACGTCGGCCCTCCATGGCCCCCCGGAAGTGGTCCCTTGTGAAGCAGTCGCCAGTGGCGACACTTCAGGGGGTCCGGGGTCTAACCGCAGCCTCCGGCCGCGGGCAATCGTCTTCGCTCAGGTGGTGGAAGCGACTTCCTGCTCCTGAGCCACCGCTTCAACCTGCTCCTGGAGATCGTCCACGATCTCGCTGATGCGGATGCAGAAGTTGTCGTTGAGCACCAGCACTTCACCGCGGGCCACCAGTCGGCCGTTGGCGAACACGTCCACCGGATCGCCGGCCAGCTTGTCCAGTTCGACCACGCTGCCGCCTGCCAGTTTCAGCACATCTTCGACCAGCATCTCCGTGCGGCCCAGTTCGATCGATACGTGCAGATCGACATCGCCCAGCAGGCCGATGTCAGCCGGACCCGCGCCCTGCTCCATCAATTCGGCGCCGTCAACTTCACCGGTCGGCTCGACCGCTTCGCGCACCTCGTCCAATGACTGGCGGGCTTCGTCCAGAGCCTTTTCCACGGTGTCGTCGGCAGCGGGTTTCTTCTTGTTGGTTTGTTCAGCCATGAGCGTGACTCATCCGTCAGCCCGGTATTCATCGCAACGGGTGATCAGAACCTCCTGCACGTAGGGTTTGCCATCGCTGTCGGAGCCGAGGCGTTGATCGAGGGCCGCCCGAATCTGGCGCTTGAGCGTGGACAGCTCGTGCTCCATCAGGTAGGCCGGCTCGGCCTTGCGGATGATGACCGCGACATCGGCGGTGATGGCAGCCCGCTTGGCCTCGATGCTTTCCTCGATGCTGTCCTTGTACTTGTTGGCCACGACGATGAAGATCTCGGTGTCGTAAAGATAAGCGCGGCCGCGGCGGGTGTTCTGAAACTTGTCGGCGATGACCAGCACCTCAGACGGCTGCTCGGCGACCACGGCTGGGTCGTCGGCCGAACCTTCGGCGTGAACCGGGGCGGGGCCGCCGGCCAGCAGGAAAACGGCACTGATGGCCACGCCTTCAATCAGCAGCACCGCGCCCAACAGGATCATGGTCTTGAGCGGCAGGCCCTTCTTCTTGGGAGCCGACTCTTCCTCTTTGGCGGGTTTCTTGCGTGCCTCTTCAGCCATGACGATTCAACCTTCTTTCTCTCGCCTCTCGAATCAGTTCATCTCGGGTTTCATGAAGTCCTGTATTAAAGCTTCGTCCTCGAAGACCTCGACGCGGCGGTTGGGTTCCTGCTCGCCGAGGTTGTAGTCGCGCTTGTTCAGCGGCTCGTGATCGCCGCAAGCGATCAGGCGGAAGCGGGCGGCGGCGATGCCGAATTCATCCTGGGTCAGATACTCCATGACCTGCTTGGCCCGGACGTAGCTGAGATTTTCCAGGTCGCTGAACTTGTCATTGCCGCCGGCCAATTCCAAGGCGGCGGCGTGGCCGCGAATCTCGATCACGTTGTTCTTACCGCGCAGCTGCGCGGCCACGGAGCGCAACTGGCGCTTGGCCTTTATCGTCAGATCGGCAGAACCCGGCTCAAAGATGATCCGCCCGCCCTGAACAAAGATCAGACCTTCTCGGACCCGGGTCACCTGCGGCTGGGGGCCTTCCATGCCCTCGATGTCGATCTGGGCGTGATTGGGCTGGATATGGTCCTGGGAACGCAGCGTCTCCTTGATCTGGATGAAGCTCAGCTCCGGGTCCTCCTTGGTGGGCATGTTGCCACCGCCGCTGGACATACCGAAGGCCTTCTGCACCTGCTCCACGATGGCCTTCCACTCGTCCTCTTTCTTGATCTCGGAAAGCGACACCAGCAGGATGAAAAAGGTCAGCAACAGCGACATCATGTCGCCGTAGGTCAGCACCCATTCGGGGGCTCCGCCGGAGGATTGTGCTGGCTTCTTGCGTGCCATGTCATGCGGTCCGGAGTGTCGGGTTTCCGGGGGTCAGGCGGCCTCCTCCTCGGCGGCCTTGCGCATGGAAGGCGGCAGGAAGGTGCGCAACTTCTGCTCCACGATGCGCGGGTTGTCACCGCTCTGGATGGCCATCACGCCCTTGATGATGATGGTCTTGTAGAGCACTTCCTCGCCGCTGCGCAGGGCCAGGCGGTCGGACATGGGCAGAGCGAAGGCGTTGGCGATAATGGCGCCGTACATGGTGGTCAGCAGGGCCACGGCCATGCCGGGACCGATCTTGGACGGATCGTCCATGTTCTGAAGCATGATGACCAGGCCCACCAGCGTGCCGATCATGCCATAGGCCGGGGCGTATTTGCCCATGCAATCGAACATGGCCTTGCCCACGGCATGCCGATTCTCCAGGTTTTCCAGTTCGTTGAGCATGATCTGCTCGATCAGCTCCGGATCCGTGCCGTCCACCGCCATCTGGATGCCGGTGACGATGAACGGATCGTCAATGTCCTTGAGCGCATTCTCCAGCGAAAGGATGCCGTCGCGGCGGGCGATCTCGGCGAAGCTGACCATGTCCTCGATCAGCTTCTCGATGGACTGGCCCTGATAGAAAAACAGCCGCTTGGCCACCGACATCACGCGCTTGACGTTGCGGGCGGGAAAAGCGTAGAAGACGATGGTGAAGGTGGCCCCGCAAACCAGGATGATCGAAGGCACATCCACGTAGTAAAGCAGACTGCCACCGCTGAGCAGCGCCCAGGTGATCACCACCCACGTTCCCAAGAATCCGAATAAAACACCGAGGTCCATTGGCGCACCCAAATCATTGAGGCAGGATCAACCTTGTCGTGTTTATCGGCCCACGGGGCGGTTATTCTTTGAAGGTTTGCCCGCGGAGGGGAGGTAAGAGACAAGGGGACAAGGGGATTGCACGAGGGACGCGAAACGTGGTTCGATTTATCTCTCCCCTTGTCTGCTTGTCTCCATGTCTCCCCCCCATCCCCCTACGACGGCGGCAGCAGCTTGCGCAGAGAGCGGCCGTACTCGATCGCCAGTTCCACCACTTCCCGCAGCGATTCGCGCACGATCACGTGGTCGCCGTTGATCAACTGAATCGTCGTGTCGGGATTCTCCTCGACCGTGCGGATCAGCTCGGCGTTGACCACGAATTTCTTGCCGTTGAGTCGGGTGACGGTGATCATGAAATTTTAGATTTGCGATTTTAGATTTTAGATTGGATGCGGAACCCAAATCTAAAATCTAAATTCTAAATTTTAAAATCCCCCTACCGAACGATGTTCAAAAGCTCCTGCACAAGCTGATCCGCCGTGGTGATGACGCGCGAGCTGGCGGTGAAGCCGGTGGTGGCGCTGATGAGGTTGACGAATTCGTCGCTCAGTTCGACGTTGGACAGTTCCAGGCTGCGGCCGATGGTGCGCCCGGCGCCGGCGGTGCCGGGAGCGACGATGGTGGCGGTACCGCTGTTGGTGGTGGGACGAAAGAGGCTGTCGCCCTCTTCCTCCAGGCCGTTGTTATTAGTGAACATCGCCAGTGTCACCCGGCCGAGGGTTCGGATAAGGCTGTTGGAGAAGACGCCGTTGATGGTGCCATCCTCGGCGATGATGAAATCCTCGAGGGTGCCGATAGGTGAACCGTCCTGCAGACGTGCGGCAAGCTGGCTCTGAGTGTCGTTGAGCGAAGTCACGGTGAAGCCGCCGGAGTCGAACAGGAGGTTGACTTCCAGGGGCGTGGTGGCGCCGGTGTCCGCCCGGTCGATGGTGAATGAACCGTCGGTGACGCTGACCAACTGGCCGTCGGTGTCGAAATTGAGCGTGCCGGTGGCCATGGCCCGGTCCAGGTCGGTGTCGTCGGGCGACTGGGCATAGAAGCGCCAGGTGGTTCCGGTGCTGTCTTTGCTTTCCATGACCATGCTCAGGTCAACCGTCAACTCGTTGCCGAGGCTGTCGTAGGCGACGAACGTGGTTCGCACGCTTTCGCCATCGGCGTCCTGGGTTTTGGTCCAGCCGATGGGAGCGGTGGTGCCGTTGACGACCAGGTCGCCGTCACCGATGGCCAGGTCGTTGGCGGTGCCGGTGTTGCCTTCGACCGTGATGGCCCCCGCCACCACGCTCAGGCCGCCGGAGATGGCGGTGTCGATGCCCAGCACCGCTTCCATGAAGTCCATCAGGTCCTGCACGGTGGTGCCGAAGTCGTCCGAGCCGGTGGTGTCCGCAGGCCCGACCTCGAAGGTTCGATCGGGCAACGTGGCGCCGCCCTTGGTGGCACCGCTGAGCGTGATCACGTCGCCGAGGCTGAACAGCACGCTGCCGTCGGCGTCATAGACGGTGGTCAGGGCGTCAGTGGCCAAGATGGGCGTGGTGGCCAGGGCGTCGGAGTAGAGCACATCGGAGGTGCTGATCGAACCCTGGCTTGCGACGTCGCCGCCGGAGTTAAGATTGCCGGAGAAGGTCACGTTCTGCGTTGCTTCAGCCAGGGTCATCACACCCAGGGGGATGTTGATGTCGGTCAGCACGCCTTCGGTGATCTGGAAATTGTCGTCAGCCATGAAGCCCTGGACCTTGGCCCCGCCGGGATTGACGAGGTTGAAGTCGCGGTCGAGGGTGAAGTTGCCGGCCCGGGTGTAGCGGGTGGAGCCTGCGAGATTCACGATGAAGAACCCGTTGCCGTCAATGGCGATGTCCGTGCTGTATCCTGTCGGCTGAAGCGAGCCGGAGGAGAAATCGCGCCGGATGGTGGCCAGACCAGCTCCGAGACCGACCTGGGCGGGATTGGTGCCGCCGAGCGTGTCGGAAGGAGCCGAACCGTTGGCCAGCGTCTGCAGGATCTGCGTCTGGAAGCTGATGCTGCTGCGCTTAAAGGCCGTGGTGTTGACGTTGGCGATGTTGTTGCCGGCCACGGAAATCATCTGCGACGCGGTGCTCAGCCCGGTCAGCCCCGAGAACATGGCGGTGGTCAGTCCCATGATTCACTCCTTGCGTTATCCCAAGCCCGTCCATGCGCAGCTTGGACGGAATTTCATTCACTTACCGGATTCCCACCTGCGGGATTCCCACTGATCAATCCGCGCATCGAGGCGTTCTCGATAGCGCCCAGTTGTCCAAGCGACCGCAGCGGATTGAGCCTGGTCCGGCTCTGCTCCGCGGCCGCGTCTGTCTGTTCGGTCTGTTGCATCGTCTGCAATTCGTTGAGCAACGATTCGAAATCGCGCTGCTCCAGGGGAAGCTGCGAGGCGCGGGCGCCACTTCCGGAGGCGGCTGGCGTGGTCACCGGCCGCACGGCCGGCTCCAGCATTCGCAATAGGGCTGCGCTGTCCGACATCATGCTGCTCGATTCATTCCGTCGGGGCCGGGGTGATCAACTGCACGTTCTCCAGCGGCAGCGATACACCGCTGTCCAGTTCCAGTTGCGCCGCGCCATCCACCACGCGCACCGAGGTGACCAGCCCGCTGATCTGCGAGCCGTTGACGCTCAGGCCCTGCACCAGCTTGCCGATCATGCCGCTGGCCTGGATCACGCCGTTCTGAAGCACCAGGCTCTTGAGCGTGTCTTCCAGGGTGGACTGGCTCTCGATGTTGCGCAGCGACGAAAGCTGCTCCAGCAGCTTGGCTGTGTCGTTGGGCGCCAGCGGGTCCTGGTTGGATAGCTCGGTCATCAGCACGCGGATGAAATCGCTGCTGTCCATGTCGGCGAAGGCGTTGACACCCTCGGTCTGGTACTCGGCTGCGGCGGTGTAGCCGCCGATGGCTGCTGCGCTCATGGGTTACCTCGCGTTTCCTTCCTGAAGCATCTGCTGGAAATTAAATGACTGTTCGTCGCGCTGCCGGCGATCACCTTCGCGGGCGTCCTGGCGACGATCGAACGAGCCGCGGCTGCGCCCGTCGTCAGCACGCGATTCGTGCTGCTGACTGTCGCTGCGCTGCTGATCCTGCTGCTGACTGCTGTGATTGGACGACGTGGACTGCTGCGGCTGCATGGTCTGCACGCTGATGCGATCCACATGTAAACCCTGGCCCTCCAGCGTCTGACGCAACTGGCCGAGGTTCTGGGCAAGCATGGCCTGGCCCTGCTCGGTCTCGGCGTGGAAGCGCACGCTGACCTGCGTGCCGGTGATCTGCATCTGAATGCGCACGGTGCCCATCTCCGGCGGCGTCAGGCGCAGAGTGACCGCCCCGCCACGCTGGTTGACCGCGTTGTTCAAACCACGGGCCAGGCGCGCGGCATTGAGCGAATCGTCCTGGCTGGTCGTCGTTTGCGTCGTTGTCTGCTGATTTTCCGTGATCGCAGGTCCGGACGTTGCGGAAGCCGGCGCGGCTGCGACATCCGTGACCGGCGTTGCAACGGTGCTGACCGTGGCCGTCTGCGCCGGCGCTGCGGGCTGCTCGGCATGACTGGCGGCATGCGGCGCTGCGGTTGGCTGCGGTGCTTGTGGTGCCTGCGGTGCGGGGCGAGGCTGCGCGGGTAGCTGCGAGGTTGAATCCTCCGTCGAGCTGTCGCCGGTCGCCACCTGTGGGCCGGCGCTGATTGCTTGTACTGCCAGCGGCGACTGCGCGGCATGGTTGGCTGCATCCTGTGACGTCGCGGTAACCGGCTTTGCGGCGGCGATGGCCGGCTCGCTCTGCTGCGATGCCGCAACGGTCTGGGCCGCGCTGCCAGCTTGTGCCTGTGCCATAGGTTCAGCGGTGATCGCTTCGGTTTGCCCCGGGCCGGTCTGCGACAGCGGCGACAGGTCCACCACCTCAAGCGGCTGCTGGATCACGGCCGACGCGGGCAAATCCTCATCGGTCAGCCCGGCATCAACCTCCTGATCCGGGTCCGTGACCACCGCATCCGATGCCACTTCGCTCTGATCGCTCACATCAGCGCCTGACTCAGTCGCCTCGGTTTCATCAGCCGCTGCGACCTGCTCCGGCTTGTCCGTCTTCTGCTCGGGGCGCGGTTTGTTTCGCGACGCAGGTTCAACCTCCGCGGCCTCGGCATTCTTCGAGTCCGCATTGCTGCGCTGGCGCTGAAGCGTCTGCACGAATGGCTCAGCCGTCGCGCGATCGGCCGCAAAGGCCTTGTCGGCGCGTACCTGCAACAGTTCGACATCCGTTTGATTCCTGCAGGCCGCCACCATCATGTGCTGCCTCCTTTCGTCGTGGTCGCACCGTCGGCTGTGGCCGGCAGATCGAACACGCCGCGCTGACGCAGTGCTTCGACCAGCACCGCGGCTTGCGCCACTTCGTCGGCTGACTTGAATTCACCCAGCACCTTGGCGGCCTTGCGCTCCTGCATGGCAGCCAGGTAATCGACCACCTTTTCCTGCTCGCCGGCCACCAGCAGGGTCTGCAACATGGCCTTGGCCTGTTTGGGCTGCTGCTGCTCGAGCATGGCCACCGCTTTCTGGAAGTCCGCGTCGCGCAACTGCTCGGTGCGCTGATTGATGAACTGCTGGAACTCGGTGCGGGCGGCCTCCAGCTTCTGATTCTCCTGGGCCAGCATGTTCTGGGCTCGCTCGATCTGGCCCTGAATGTCCTGGCGGGCGCGATCCAAACGATCGATGCGAAGCTGCGCCCGTTCGTCGGATTCCTGCAGCATGGTCAGACGCTCTTGCGGCGTCAGCGGTCCCTGCTTGGCGGCTTCCAGACGCTGGCTCGTTTCCAACTGCTTCTGCTGCTCGATCGCTTCGGCCTGCTGCTGCTCCAACAAGGCCTGCTCCTGTTCGAGGGTGGGCTTGAACATCTCGACCACGGCGTTGAGCCGTTCCTTGCTGAGCCGGCCGGAACTGTACAGCCACCCGGCGAAACCCACCGCCGTGGCCAGGTGCAGGAACAGCACGATCAGAAAGGCGTTCCACAGGGCTTTCATTCAGTCACCCCCATCGCCAGCCGCGCGTAGCGCTGCGTGGTCAGATCATCCAGTTCAGCCAGCTCGCGCTGCTCCTGCTGCCGCCGCCATGCCGCCTCGTGCTTGTCGTGCAGCAGCTCCAGGGCCTTGCGCTTGCGCGTGGCGTCCAGCAGCAGCTTGCGCGACTCCTCGATGCTTTTTTCCAGCTTGGCCAGATGGGCGACCACCTGCCGGGCCCGGTCGGCCACCGCGCCGCTGTAGCGGGCGAACTGGCCCACGGCCGACAGATCGACCTTGCCCAGCAGACTGTCAGCCAGATCGCGCTTGGAGTCACGAATGGTCTGCTGCTGCAACCGCAACTGATCGTGCAGGATGGCCTGCGTGCGCAGCAGCTTGGCCAGTTCGCGCTGAGCCTGGTCCTCCAGCGTACGACGATGATCGAGCAACGTCTGATAGCGGAAGATGAATTGCGCCATGATCTACGACCTCCTCACTTGAGCGGCCGCATTTCCGGGGCCCCTTCCGGGGGCGGGAGCACGCCTGGCTGTCTTGGCTTTGTTCTGTTCGATCTGCTGAATCAGGGCGTACAACTGGGCCTCGGTGCGACGGAAGTCCGCGGCGCCTTTGACTTCGTTGCGGCCCTGCTGCAGCAATTGATCGATGCCCGGCTTGCAGGCGATGGCCAGGTCGAAGTCGGGGTTGGCGCCGGGAGCGTAGGCGCCGATGTTCAGCAGGTCCTCCACCTGGCGGTAGGCGCTCAGCAGCTTGATCACCTGCTGACGGGCGGCGCGGTGCTTGTGATCGGTCACGTCGTCAGCACAACGGCTGACGCTGCTGAGCACGTCCACGGCCGGATAGTGGCCCTGCTCGGACAGGCGGCGCGACAGTTGAATGTGCCCGTCGAGCACGCCGCGGCAGGCGTCGGCGATCGGCTCAGCGAAGTCGTCGCCCTCGACCAGCACGTTGAACAGCCCGGTGATCGAGCCATCATTGCTGCGGCCGGCCCGTTCCAGCAGCGAAGGCAGCATGGCAAACACGCTGGGCGGAAAGCCCTTGGTGGCTGGGGGTTCGCCGGCCGCCAGACCCACCTGGCGCTGGGCATGACAGAAGCGCGTAATCGAGTCCATCAGCAGCAGCACATCCATGCCCGAGTCGCGGAAATACTCCGCCACGGTCATCGCCACCAGGGCGGCGCGGATGCGCAACAGGGCCGGCTCATCGCTGGTCGCCACCACCACCACGCTGCGGGCCAATCCCTCGGGGCCCAGCACGTTGTCGATGAAGTCGCGCACCTCTTTGCCGCGCTCACCCACCAGGGCCAGCACCGACACGTCGGCCGCGGTGTGTCGGGCCATCATGCCCAGCAGCGTGGACTTGCCCAGGCCGGGCGCTGAGAAGATGCCCACGCGCTGGCCGCGGCCGAGACTGGTCAACGCATCGACCGCCCGCACGCCGGTGGCCAACGGCTCATCGATCAGCTTGCGGTCCATCGGCTCGATGGGTTTGGCGTAGATCGAGCGAGGCATGGTGTCCTGGATCGGGCCCAGGCCGTCGATCGGCTCGCCGCGGCCGTCGAGCACGCGACCGAGCAGCGTTTCGCCCACGCGCACGGTCTGAGCACTGTGACCACTGATCACGCGATCGCCGCGGCGCACGCCCTGGGTCGAGCCCAGCGGCATGACGATGGTCAACTCATTTTCGAATGCGACGACTTCGCCGCTGATCGATTCAGCGCCACCGCGGCCGGTCTCGATGCGCACCGCCGAGCCGACGGGGGCCGGCATGTCGGCGACCACCAGCGCAAGACCGCGCACTTCCACGACCGAGCCGCGCAATTCCAGCGGGGCGCAATGGTCGAGCAACCCAATCTGCTCGCTCAAAATGGACATCGGGGTACTTCCTGCGAATGCGATGCCAGGAAAAGCTGTGAGCTATGAGCAATGAGCAATGTGCTTGCTAGCACACTTGCGTCTGGCTCATCGCTCATGGCTCATGGCTGTCCGTGTTATCGGTCTGTGGCTGCTCAACGATTGGCTCGTCGGCTGAGTCAACGATGTGCGCTTCGCGCGGCAGAATAAGATCGACAACGCGCTCGATCTGTTTTTCGATGGTGGCATCGATCAATCCCTGGCCGTAGGTCACCACGCAGCCGCCGCGGGCGATATCGCCGTCATCAGTGAGCTGCACGTGCTGAAACTGGTTGAACTCGCTCATCAACTGCGGCATAGCTTCAGCGAGCACCGCCCGATCAGCGGGATTGATGCGCACCGTCACGTCCATCGGCCGGGTCACCAGCGACAGCACTGCCGCCAACTGATCCACCACCACCGTGGGATCGACCTCGATCACACGATGCACCAGGCGCTCAGCCATCTTCAGGGCGAACTCCAGCACCGTCTGCCGCGCTTCGCGGTCCATCTGCCGGCGGGAAGCGTCCAGTTGATCAGCCACGTCCGACCAGGCGGCCTGTAACTGGGCCAGTTGCTCGGTGGTCTGCTGCAAAGCCTCGGCATGACCTTCACTGCGGCCCTGCTCCAGGCCCTGCTGCATGCCCTGTTCATGACCGCGCTGAAGGCCGATGCCCTCAGCCTCGGCGATGATCTGCTGGGCCTGGCGCTCAGCCTCGTTGATGATCTGGGCGGCCTTGGCTTCGGCATTGAGACGAATCCGCGCCGCCTGGCGTCCGATGTCGCCCAGGTCGAGCACCACCGCATCCTTGGCGTAGCCGGGAGCCTGGTTGGATTTGAGTATCGGCATCACGAGTTCCTATCGGAAGTAACCGCGGATGAACGCGGATGAACGCAGATGAACGCGGATATAGAAACAATTCATCAACTCATCACGGTTAGCATCTGCGTTTATCCGCGTTCATCTGCGGTTGCTTGTCTTGCCTTGACGCGGCAAGCCGCGTCGCTACGTAATCAGACGACCATCTCGTTGGCGCCGCCGCGGCCCTGGATCATGATTTCGCCGGCGTCCTCCAGGCGACGCACCACGTCCACGATGCGCTGCTGGGCGCCTTCCACGTCGCTGACCCGCACCGGGCCCATGTACTGCATGTCCTCCTTGATCATGGTGGCGGCTCGCTCGGACATGTTGCTGAAGATCTTCTGCTTCAGTTCCTCGCTGGCGGTCTTGAGGGCCAACGCTAGTTCGTCGTTGTCGATTTCCTTGAGCACCGCCTGGATGCCCTTGTCGTTGACCAGCAGGATGTCTTCGAACACGAACATCAGCCGGCGGATTTCCTCGACCAGGTCGGGGTCTTCGGCTTCCAGACCTTCCATGATGCTCTTTTCCGTCGTGCGATCGACGAGGTTGAGCATCTCCGCCACGGTATCGACGCCGCCGATGCGCTCGAAGCTCTGGGTGAGCATGTTGGCCAGGCGGGCTTCGAGGCCGCTTTCGACTTCCTGGATCACCTCGGGGTTGGTCTGCTCCATGTTGGCGACGCGCTTGACCACTTCGATCTGCTTGGGCGTGGGCAGGCCGGCCAGGATTTCGCTGGCTTTGAAGTATGGCAGATGGCTGACGATCAACGCGATGGTCTGCGGGTGTTCGTCCTGGATGAAGGTCAGCAGGTTCGTGGACTCGGCCTTCTGCAGGAAGCTGAACGGGGTGCGGCGAACGTGGGTGGAGATGTTGGCCAGGACCTTTTCCGCTTCCTTGGGGTCGAGGCATTTCTGAAGCAGGCCGCGGGCGAAATCCAACCCGCCATCGCGGGCCCAGGACTGCGCCACCGCCAACTCGTAGAACTCGCGCAGCACCTTGTCACGGATCGACTGGGGCACGTCTTCCAGACTGGCCAACTCGCGCGTCACTTCCTCCACGCCCTTGGCGCCGAGGCCCTTGAGCAGCATGGCCGACGCTTCCTGGTCCAGCGCCAGCAGCAGGATCGCGGCCTTGCGCGTTCCGCTCATCTCGCTGTACTTTTCCGTGCTGACCTCGGGTGCTCGGGTCATGGTGATGCGCGTTCCTTATGTCACTCAATCTTGCGGACCCACTTGTGCATGATGGCCCCCGCTTCCTGCGGATTGGCTTTGATCAACGTGCTGATCTGCTCGGCGATCTTGCGGCTCTCCAGTTCGTTCTCATCCAGTTCCACGCCGGCCATCATGGCTTCGGATTCATCGACTTCGCCCACCACGTCGTCCTCCACCGGCAAACGTGGCGGCAGGCCGGCCAACTCTTCCACGCTCGGCAGCGCTTCGGGCCGGGTGGCGCGGCGGACCATGTAGAACATCAAGCCCAACGCGCCCAGCACCAGCACGCCCACCATGGCGGACTGGCCCCAGGTGCTGCTCATCATGTTGCCGATGCTGGCGGTGACCGATTGACTTTCGCCACCGGCGAGCTGGAACGAGCCGACGTCCTCGTACACGCCGGTGACCACCACGCCGGGGCCTTCCGCCTCGATGATCGGCTGCACGCGGCGCTCGATCTCGGCCAGCTTCTCAGTCTGCAGCGGCTGAAGGTCAGCGTCCTTTGGCTCATCCTTGTTGTCCGGATTGTGAGCCTTGTACAGGGCGACAAAGAAGCTGCGCGGTACGCCGATGGAGACGCTGACCTTTTTGATCTGGTGGCCGGCGAACACGGTGGCGGTCTGCTTGACGATCTTGCTGGCAGCGAAATTGGTGCGCGTGCGATCGGTGGTTTCGCTGCTGCCGGCACCTGATCCGCTGTCGATGGAGACGCCGGCATTGGAGCGCACGCCCGGCTCGCCGCTGTCGGTGGTCTGCGTGCGGCTGGTGCTTTCGTTCTCTTCACTTTCGAGCGGCTGGTTCTTTTCGTACTCGGTTTCCTCCTGCTGCTGCTTGTGGATCGGGTCAAGCTGCACGGCCACTTCGACGCGCAGGCCGCCGATGCCCAGCAGGTTGACGATTTTCTGCTTGCAGACGTTTTCGTGCTGGCGGACCAGTTCGACGGTTTCGGTGGGGATGACCTGATCGGGATCGTCAACGTGATGGGCGACGTTGTTGTCGCCGTCGATCACGGTCACGTCGGTCGTGTTCATCTCCGCGTCGCCGCCGGCCACGAAGGAGGCGATGGCCTCGACCATGGGCTGATCGAGCCTCCGGCCGGACTCGAGCCAGACGGTGACCGAAGCGGTGCGATTGAGGTTGGGATCGCCGAAGCCGCCGCGGGGCCTGGGCGAGATGTTGACACGCGCGTCGCGCACGCCGCGCATGGCCTTGATCACACCCCGGGCATAGGCCTGCATGGTGATGCGGGCTCGTTCCTCAGCCTGGGTGGTGGTTTCCCACGGCGACTGATTGCCGAGCATGTTCTCCCAGACCTGCGAGGGGTCTTCGGTCATCAGGCCGCCTTCAAGCAAGACGGAGTTGGCGGTCATTTCATCGCTGGACTTGACGCGCACCTGGCCGTTGACGACCTCCGCTTCGATGCCGCGCTGCTGCAGGGCAGCCACCACCTCGTTGGTGCGACTGCCGGCAAAGGCCAGCGTCTTGTACTGCGATTTGCCCGCCCACACCAGCGTCAGCAACAGCACCGCCAGCATCACCACCAGGCTCAGGACGATGATGACCTTCTTCTCGGCGCTCAGCCCGCCGAGTCCTGAATGCACCTGCGCCCATTGGCGCTTGAGAAACTCCATTCATCGGCCTCCATGCCGGGGGAAGGCTTGAGCTTTGAGGCTTGAGTTGGCGATCTCAAGCCTCACACCTCAAGCCTCACGCCTACACACGTATCTGCTTCACTTCCTCATACGCGTCCATCACCTTGTTGCGAACCTGCAGCAGCATCTGGAAGGCGACGTCGGCCTTCTGCTTGGCCATCAGCACCGCGTCCAGGTCGTCGCGCCTGCCCGAGACCAGGTCTTCAATCGCCGCGTCCGCATCCTGCTGCAGCCGATTGACCTGCTCGATGTTCTTCAGCAGCACGTCTTTGAACGAAGGACCGCCTGGCACACCGCCGGCCTGTCCGACCGCTTTGGGCGCGGACAACAGCGACGTGGCTCCGACGGATCCAATCAGTCCCAGGGGATCAGCCATCGTTCTTCAAGCTCCGAAAAACCTACGCCAGCAGGCGCAGGGAGGTCAGCATCATGCTTTTGGTCGCCTCGGCCGCGGTCACGTTGGCCTCGTAGGCCCGCGTGGCGATCATGGCGTTCATCTGCTCGATCACCGGATCGACATTGGGGTAGTACACGTAACCTTCAGCGTCGGCCAACTCGCTGTCCGGCTCGTACTCGCGGCGGAACGGCGAATCGTCCATCTTGATCTGTTGCAGGTGAACCCCCGCCCCCCGAAAGTTTCCATCGGAGCCCGCACCCTGGGCGAACAGCGCCACCTGCCGGCGATACGGTGCATACGCACCGTCCGCGTTGAACTGCGTGTTCTGATTGGCCAGGTTGTTGGCGATCACCGTCAGCCACTGCCGGTGGGCCACCAGGGCCGAGGTCGAGATGTCGAGGCTGCCGAACATGTTGTCTCCGTTGTACCCCGACCAAGGCCGGGGCTATGTGTCATACGCGTTCACGGATGGCGATTTTGAGCATCTCGAACTGGTTTTTGAGCAACTCGATGCCGGTGCGGTGGGCGAGGGTGTTCTCAGCCAGGTCCTGCATGATCCGTTCCAGGTCGCGGTTGTTGCGGTCGTGGAAAAGGATGTTCTGGTTGCGCGTTTCGGACCGCAGGGCGTCCTTGTCGATGTTCAACGGGCCGTGATGCGGCGAATCGCCGCGCCGCCGCTGCTCGATCGCCTTCCGCAGCGCGGCTTGAAACTTCCGGGGGTCCATGTCGGCCGGCAGGTAGTTGGGGGTGTTGAGGTTGGCGATGTTCTCGGTCAACAGTTTGTGCCGGGCGTCGGTGAACGCCAACAGCTTCTCCAGCACGGGCATGGAGCCGGAGTTGAACAGGCCGTCGATCATCGCGCACCTCGACCGTCATCACCTGGAACCGCCAGCAATTGACGTTCCAACTTTGCCAGAGGCCGCTCCAGTTCACTGGAGCGGGCCCGCTCCAGTGAACTGGAGCGGCCTGGGCGAAAATTGCGCAGCGATCGCGCAACTTTTGCGCAGCGACACTTCCGGGGGCGGGGGTCAGATCGTCTGAGCAACGAGGTTCTGCTCCTTCCATTTCTTAAGTTTCAGACCCAGCGTGCGCACGCCGATGCCCAACGCCTCGGCCGTCTTCTGCCGGTTGCCGCCGAAGTGGCCCAGCGTGCGAATGATCTGCTCGCGCTCAGTCTCCTCCAGCGGGCGCACTCCCGCCCCCGGAAGTTCATTCGGTTCAAAACTCGACTTGCGCGGGACCGGGGTCAGCAGCCAGGGCTGTAGCAGACCGGCCGTGATCACCTGGCCGCGGCTGAGCACGCTGGCACGCTCGCAGATGTTCTGCAACTCGCGCACGTTGCCCGGCCAGGTGTACTGCTTCATCAGTTCCAGGGCCTCGGCATCACAGCGCTTCGCCTCGCGGCCCTCACGCATGGCGACCATGGCCAGGAAGTGATTGACCAGCAGCGGCACGTCCTCCAGGCGCTGTCGCAGCGGCGGCAGTGACAGCGGCAGCACGTTCAGGCGATAGAACAGGTCCTGGCGGAACTCGCCGTCCGCCACCTGTTTGGCCAGGTCGCGATTGGTGGTGGCGATCACCCGCACATCCACGTGCATGGAGAGCGACGAGCCGACGCGCTCGAACTGGCCCTCCTGCAACACGCGCAGCAGCTTGGCCTGCAACTCCGGTGAAATCTCGCTGATCTCATCCAGCAGCAGCGTGCCGCCGTCGGCCAACTCGAAGCGGCCTTTACGAAGCTGATCCGCTCCGGTGAAGGCGCCCTTCTCGTGGCCGAACAGTTCGCTTTCCAGCAAGCTGCTGGAGAGCGCGGCACAGTTGAGGCAGAGCATGATGCGGTCGCGGCGCGGCGAGTGAGCGTGAATGGTGCGGGCCACTACTTCCTTGCCGGTGCCCGATTCGCCGCAGATCAGCACCGTGCCGTGCGACTGGGCCACCTGGTGAATCTGCTGGGCGAGGCGGCGCATGGGGGGCGAGTTGCCGATCAGGGACAGGGGCGCTTCGTAGTTGCGGCTGCTGCTGCGCAGGGCTTCGTTTTCCTGCAGTAGCCGACGATGCTCGACCGCCCGGCGAATGGTCAAAACCAGTTGATCGCCCTCGAACGGTTTGGTCACGAAATCGAACGCGCCCTGCTTCATGGCCCGCACGGCATCCTCGATCGAGCCGAAGGCGGTCATCAGCACCACCGGCAACTGATCGTCCGCCCGGCGCAGGCGCGTCAGCAGTTCCAGACCATCCATCTCGGGCATCTTCAGGTCGGTGATGACCGCGGCTGGTCGATGGCGGGCCACCTGCTCCAGGGCGCTTTTGCCTTCTGCCGCGACGACCACGACATAGCCGGCCCGCTGCAGCGTCTGCGCCACGCTGTCGCGCATCATCTGTTTGTCATCGACAACCAGGACCTTGGTGCTCATGCGATGGCTCCGGCGGATTCAAAAACACAGCAGTCAGCAGGGAAAGTCAACGTGAACACCGCGCCGCGCTGGTTGCGCACGCTGATGGCGGCCCCGTGGGCGTCGAGGATGCGATGAACGATGGCCAGACCGAGCCCGGTGCCCGTGTTGCGTGTGGTAAAGAACGGATTGAACAGGCGCTCGGCATGCTCGGGGGCGATGCCGGGGCCGGTGTCAGCCACGGCGATGACCACCTCCCGCCCGCGACGGACCGCCTTGATGGTCAGCTTGCGCCGCGTTTGCGATTCGCACATGGCGTCCACCGCATTGCGGATCAGGTTCAGCAGCGCCTGCTGCACCAGGTCGCCGTCCACCTCGAGCAGCAGGTCGTCATCCACCTGCATGGATACCGCAACCTGCGCTTGCTCGATGGCTGGTCGATGAGCGCACACAGCACGCTCGATCAGATCAGACGCGGACACGGTACGACGGCGCGGCAACATTTCGCGGGCAAAGTGCAGCACGTCGGTGACGATGGCGTTGAGGCTGCGCACGGCGTCGGCGATTTTGCCGGCATTGTCCGTGGCAGCCTGGGTATTGGGCGAGGCCAATGTCAGATCATCGCTGATCAGCCGGGTGTAAAGATGAATTGCAGCCAGGGGATTGCGGATCTCATGGGCGATTCCGGCCGCCATCTCACCCAGTGCTGCCAGTCTGCGCGAGCGCTCGAGCTGGGCATTGGCGCCGGCCAACTGCTCGCGCAGGCGGGCCACCTCGTCGTGCAGCGCATCGTGGGAATGGCGCAGCTTCTCGGTGACCTGGTTGTAGGCGGCAATGATCTGGGCCAGGTCGTCGAGCTTGCGGTCCGGGTTGTTGATCGTGTCAGTGCTCATCCGTTGCGATCGGTGTATCGGGGAACCAGGGGCACAGCCGCCTTGTAAGCGTTCAGGGCCCGCGGGGCGGCAGCGGTGCGGGACAGTTGCTGGGCGGTCTGCTTGTGGGCTGCCTCCAGTTGCGCGCGGTCCTTCTCATCCTGCGCGATGATCTGTGAGAGCAGTTGCTCGACTTGGGCCACCAGGCTGCGCACCTGCTGCGTGTGCGCGCCATCCAGTTGATCGCTGACCTGCCGCCAGCGATCCTGGACCGCAGCCACGCGCCTGCCCAGTCGGGCCAAGTCGTCGATCAGCTTCTGCCGCTGCGACAGCAGGGTCAGCAGTTGCTCGGGCTGGCCATCCTGGATCAACTGCGACTGATCCCGGCCAATCTCCAGCAGTTGCACGTAACCATCGCGCTGCTGCTGGAGCAGAGGCAGCATCTGCTGCGGTGACACCAGTTCATCTTCGGTGGTTTCGAGCGGGTGGGCGGTCATCCATGACCCTTCCAAAATCTGCCATACGTTCGATCGCCGACCGATTCGGCCGACGCGCAGGGCGCAGCGGCATCCTGCCATACATACGCCTAGGGCGGTTATCGGCCAGAAATGGCAGGAAAGTTTATTTGGCGTCAGAAATGAGCGAACGCGATTCGCAGATCACGCGGTTCGACTGCGTGTGCGTCGTCGTTCACTGGTCGAGCAAGCTGCCCTGGTCATCCTGCTGGCGCGGCGGCTCGATGAAGATGCGCTCACCCGGGTAACGGCGAACCAGGTGGGCCAGCAGACCTTCAACCTCGGGATAAAAAAACTGCACGTTGTTGATCACCAGCTTCTCCTGCCCCACCTGCTGTTCGAGGCGAACCAGGTAGTCAGCCACCTGCTCGTCGCTCAGCCGATCGCCCATGTGCCCGTCGGACAACAGATAAATCCGGCCCACGCGGTAGCGCAGCGCCAGGTCGATGGCAGTTCGCGGATCGGAGCGGCCGGCGGGAATGATGTTGCCGCTGTCCCAGTCGATCCACCGGCGCACCTGGCGGCGGAGTGTGCGATCATCCGCATCCTTGAGACCAGCCGGTGAAGCCTCGACCGCCTCGCCGCCGCGGAAGAAGATGACGGTGTAGTGCAGGTCTGAATCGATCTGCTGCAGTTGCTCATCCAGCCAGTGCAGCAGTTCCGGCAGCGTATCCACCAGTGAGCCGGAGGCATCGATCAGATATGCGACGTTTGCCTGATCCAGTTGCAGCGCGGCCGGTGCCGCAGGCGAGAGTTGCGACGTCTGCGCTTCGACGGCCGGTTGGGACGAGGATGCGGGTTGCTCGGTCATCGCTGACTCGGACACCGTGGATGGTTCGACCTGCTGCGCATTCGCGGCGGTGACCGGAAGCGCGGCTGCGGGTGCGGGCGCAGGCACGGCCGGTGAATCGGCCGGCGACGTGGTTGCCGGGGGTTGGTCGCCGATTGCCGGGGCACTGCCTTCCGGGGGCGGGGCAGGGGCTGGAGCAGGCGGCTGCGAAGATGCGTCTCTGACGCGCTGGCGGAGAACGGTTTCACCCATCAATTGTGGGCCATCCTCCAGCACGGAAGTCAGCAGCGCCGCACCGGGATGAATCGCGGCCGCGGCTTTGACCGGCGCAGCGTCAGACGTGGGTGGCTTGGGTGCTTCAGTCACCGCAGCGGGTGGAACTTTAGGCGCAGGTTTGCTGGCGTCAGGCTGCGCGGGCTTGGGTGTTGATGATGATGCTGATGCCGGCGCCGGGGCGGCCAGTTGTGCCGATGCCAGCGGATCGGCCGGCGCTTGCGGCGCGGCCCGGGATGATTCAGGCGAGGATCGGCCGGCGATCAGCCAATAGCCCGTGCCGCCGCCCGCCAGACCCAGCAACACCACCGCCACCGAAAGCGGCCACAGCAGCCGGCTCTTGGGCGACTTGACCACGTCACGCGGCAACTTCGGCATGTCATCCTGCCAGGCGGGGTGCGACGGGTCCGTTGACGCACTCACAAGTCGATCCGCCTGCTTGCGGCCGGCATCGACATGGTCCTCATCGTCAAAATCTTCGAACGATCCCTCCATCACCGAATCGAGAATGTTGGCCGGCAACTCCTGAAGCTCTTGCGCCTCCTGTGCCTCCTGCGACGCGGCTTGTGACACGGGCTCAGGTTCAACTTCAGCTTCAGCTTCCGCAGGCGAAGGGGGAGCCGCTTCCTCGGCTTCTTCCGACAACGGAGCCTCGTGAGCCGACGGCTCGATCCGCGGGTACATCTCCACATTCAAGGGTAATTCGGGTGACGACTCCGGGATTTCAGCCGCAGCTTCCTCGCTGCGGTCGTCCACGTTCGGGGGTATTTCGGGCGGTGACTCCGGGAGTGGTGGCGGCTCCACTTCCGGGGGCGGGGGTTCAATTGCGATCTGATCGAAAATGGATGACTCGGATGCCGCGTCGGACAAATCCGACATGGCGGCTTCACCCTCAGCATCCTCCGGCTGCTCGGGCCGATCCTCATGCGCGATCGGCTCAACGTGCATCACGTCGTGCGATGACTCATCCTCCTGCGACACTTCATGCAACTGGGAAACCTCTGCCTCCGGCGGCATCACCGGCGACAGCAGCACGTGGTCCATGCTCTCGGCATCCACCATCTTGGTGTCGTCCAGCGCCTTGGGCCCCAGACTCAACGGCCCAACCAGCAGCACGAAACTGCCGATCTGTATCTGATCGCTCTCCTCCAACTCGACCATGCCGCTGACCACTTCGCCGTTGACGAATGTGCCGTTGGTCGAGCCCAGGTCGCGCAGGATCCAGGCCCCGTTCTCAAAGGCGATCTGGGCATGGCGGCGAGAAACCTGCGTGTCCATCAGGCGCAGGTCACCGACCTGGCGGCCGATGAGCACGGGGAAATCCCCGTTCAAGCGGTACACCCGCCCTTTGCCCGGCCCTTGAAGGACAATCAGACTTAACACGCACGCCGCCTTTCTCAGAACTTTCTGAGATTCAGTCCCTGCCCCTCAAACCGAGAGATTCATCCCTCATTATCAACGATTCGGGGCCAAAATCCAATCCCGGCCCCCAATCCGATAAGAACCGCCCCGCCCGCCGCAACACCCCCGATTGGCCAGACGCAGGCCAATGACTACAATGCCGACCTTCCCGGGCTGTCCCCGTCGTCTAGCCAGGTCTAGGACACCAGGTTTTCATCCTGGTAACACGGGTTCGAATCCCGTCGGGGATATTTCAATCCAGCGGGCGGCTGCCACTCCAGCCGCCTTCCCCACGTCCGTTACCATCCGCCATCCGCCATACCCCGTCGTTCCTCTGCGATGGTTTTATCACTTCAGCAAAAGCCAACCCACCACCATTGCATCCAAAGCTCCCGCTCGCGACAATGGATCAAGCCACCAGCAGCCGGGGTACGAGCACCACGTCCCGCTCTCCCCCGGGATTGCCACCGAACGCATCTTCATTAGCGGGCACAGCCATGTCTCGCCGAAACACATTCAAGATCCTTCTCGTTACCATCGCGATCCTATCAGCGTTTGTGGCGGCCAACATCATTCGAACGATTCGGTATTCGGACTCGCGGATCACCGTTGTCGGCTATCCATGGGTTTGCGTGGCATACGATCGCTATCCAAAGATGAGCGATAAGCCGGAATGGTGGATCAGGCCAGAGATGATTATTGTGGACATCGGACTTACGTTTTTGGTGTGTGTCGCTTCCACGTGGCTCATTGCTTCCGCGTTTGGTTGGCTGAAATTGCCCGCTAGCCAGGCGTTGCAGTTGACGGGATCGGGAGCGACAATGGACTGATCCGGGGCCAGGGGGACAGTCCTCCGCAGGCGGCTGGCAACTGAACGCTTCTACGTTAGCAGCCCGTTGAATAAGGCCTGTTTCTCCGGCGCGGCTACGCGGCCAGACGCAGACCGCTGCGGGGTATCGGATGGCGGCCACGAAGCAGCCATGCAGTCAGGATGGTCAACAGCAGCGTCAGCCTGCTGAGCCAGTGACATAGACACGCGCTCAGCAGCGCCCGCAGGGCGCGCCGAGCGTCCTGCCGCGTCCGCGGCTTGCCGATGCCGAAGCGCGAGCGCATGGGGCCGGAGAGCAAGCCGGCCCGGGTGGTGGCGCCGATGAGACAGAAGGGTTTCAGGGGCAGCGTGATGGCCTTGGCGTGCATGCCCTGGTCGAGCGTGATGTCGATCTTGAAATCCT
>JADLFV010000087.1 GCA_020849625.1 Phycisphaeraceae bacterium | reverse complement strand
TTTTGCGATGCCAAGACGACCGAGAGTGACGCCTGGTGGTTTCGTGTACCATGTCCTGAACCGGACGGTGGCCGGGTTGCCTTTGTTTCGCAAGGAGGCGGACTACGAGGCGTTCGAGCGGATCATGATCGAGGCGCACGAGCGACACCCTTTGCGGATTCTGGCGTGGTGCCTGATGCCAAACCACTGGCACTTCGTGGTCTGGCCGCGGGCGGAAGGGCAAGTCACGGCCCACTTTCGCTGGCTGACTCACACGCACGCCATGCGATGGCATGTGGCGCACAATACGGTGGGCCGCGGGCACCTGTACCAGGGGCGTTTCAAGAGTTTTCCGATCCAGTTGGACGAGCATTTCTTCACAGCGTGTCGCTACGTGGAGCGGAACGCGCTCAAGGCGGGGGTGGTCAACCGCGCCGAGCAATGGCGCTGGGGGAGCCTGTGGGCGCGGCGTCAAGGCCACGAACAGTTGCAGGGCATCTTGAGCGACTGGCCGATCGAGCGTCCGCGTCATTGGATGGCGTTGGTGAACCAGCCGATGACCCAAGAGGAAGCGGAACGATTTCAGATGTGCATGGCACGGAGTCGTCCCTATGGCGAAGAGACATGGCAAAATCGGCAGGCAAGGCGATTGGGGCTGCTGCACACGTTGCGTCGCGAAGGTCGTCCCAAGACCGTCACGCCCAGAAACTAGCTGCGTCCCCGTTTCGACTTCCATTAAGTTTTGACCACAATTATTATCCTCCAAACGGAGTCGATGGAAAGGCAAACGGTGGTATGTATAGAAAGAATCCATTTAAGATTGATTTTCCCGAGGAACAATGGGATGCTGTTTGTAAAGGGGATTCATGATGTCCAAGTTATGGATTCTGATATACATCCAGATATCCCTTTCACTCGGATTATTGTTAGGGTGCAGTCATAAACATCTTGAGGTGAAATCGGATGCAGAGTTAATTAACACAAATGTTTGGACTGCGAAACGTGTAAATAGCTTAACGCTATCGACTCAATTATGTACCGATCAATCAATCAAAGAACTTGCTAAATTCTTAAATCTGCGTAGACTGCGGATCTACAGTTCAGGTATTACGGCTACAGGATTTCAAGATCTGCCATATTTTGAGCAGCTTACGCATATTTATGTTCCGCGATCTGCTATGGGCAACGACGCGCTAAAAGTATTAGTTCGTGCTGCACCTAATCTGGCTGTCATTGATATTAGTTATTGTCCAATAGGTGACCTAGGCGTACAAGCTTTAGCCCTACTGCCAAAGCTAGAGTATCTTGATCTCTCCGGAACTGATATAACATCGTTATCGATAGAAACGTTTAGGAACATGCCAAATCTTAACTTTCTTCGTGTTGATAACACTGATATTTCGCAAGCAGAGGTAACTTCTCTATTTGAATCGCTTTCTATTCAAAATTGTCGAAAAGAAGATGCTTCACCAACAAGGTGATTCGCCCGTAGGCATCGACTACCACCCCATCTCGCCGGAAGTGGGGGGGCCGGGAGTTTTTGATGGACAGAGGAAGGCTGATTAGATATCGGAGTATCCCCATGTTTGACATGCTGTCTTCTGAAAGAGCCTGGTTCATCTTGATTATCTTCGTCATGGCAGTGCCGCAACTCGCTTCCGCGCAACTCGCCTGGGAGCAACGGGAGGTGAAACTGGACAGCAGGTTGGGCGATGAGGCTGTGGAGGCGAAGTTCAAGTTCACCAACCAGGGTAAGCAGCCGGTGACCATCACCTCGGTCAAGAGCAGTTGCGGCTGCGCCACGGCTGATCTGGAAAAGAAGGTCTACAAGCCAGGTGATTCGGGTCAGGTCGATGCCCGATTCATCCTCGGTGATCGCGTGGGGAGTCAGTCTAAACGGATTGTCGTACGGACGGACAGCGAGGATTCACCCATAACCACGCTCACCATCAAGGTGGATATCCCGGAGGTGCTGCGGATTCGGCCGCGGCTGGTGTATTGGCGTGCGGGCGAAAAGCGGGAGGTCATGGCTGGCGCGTCAGCTCGATCGGACGCACCGGACTGCATCGGCCGTTGGGCAGCACGGTGACAGCTTTGATGGTGAGACTTTCGGTTACGGTCAGCGGCTGATCGAACACGGGCGAGTCGGCGGTCGGTTCGCTGCCATCGGTGGTGAAATGCACCACGCCCTCGGCCGCGGGACTGCGCAGGTCCACGGTGATCGGCTCGCTGAATTCGCCAAGTTCCTCCGCGCCGACCGGCGGCGGCACGCGAAACTCGTAACGCAGCACCGACAGCAGGCGATACTGCGCCTCGAGCCGTCGCTGAAAGTCCGCCCAGTCGCGGCGATCCATCGTGGACCACCCGGCCTCGGCGATGGCGCAGCTACGCGGCAGCGCCATGTATTCAGCCCGCTGCGGCGTCGCGATCCGCTCGGTCCACAGGTTGCCCTGCACGCCCAGGATGTGTTTGGCCTGCTCGGCATCCAGTTCTGCGGGCGTGGGATCGAAGGAATACACCTTCTCCAGCGTCAGCGTGCTCTTGCCGAAGCCGGTCTCGTACTCCGCCTGGCGGTAGTCGATGTAGCAGTAGTCGGTGGGCGACATGACCACGTCGTGTCCCATGCTCGCCGCCGCGAGGCCGCCCTTGATGCCGCGCAAACTCATCACCGTGGCGTTGGGCGCTAAGCCGCCCTGAAGAATCTCATCCCAGCCGATCATGCGCCGGCCGCGGGCGTTGAGATGTTCTTCCACTTTGTGGATGAAATAGCTTTGCAGTTCGTCGAGGTTTTCCATGCCCTCCTGCTTCATCAGGGCCTGGCATTCGGGCGCATCCTGCCAGAAGCGTTTGACCACCTCGTCGCCGCCGATGTGAATCCAGGGACTGGGAAACAGTTCGCAGATTTCGTCCAGCACGTCATACACGAACTGATAAACCACCGGCCGCCCGACATTGAGGGGCTGGCGTCCTTTGCCGATCTGCGCCACTTCGTAGGTTTCGCCGTCGCCGTAGCCCAGTTCGGGATAGGACGCGATGGCGGAGATGATGTGCCCGGGCATGTCGATCTCCGGCACGACGGTGATGTGCCGGGCGGCCGCGTAGGCGACGATTTCACGAATCTGCTCCTGCGTATAGAACCCGCCGTAGCGCGAGCCGTCTGGTTCCGTGCGCCAGGCGCCGATCTCGGTGAGCTTGGGGTATTTCTTGATTTCGATGCGCCAGCCGGGCTCGTCGGTCAGGTGCCAGTGGAAGCGGTTGAGCTTGTACAGCGCCAGCAGGTCGATGTATTTCTTGATGAAATTCACGTCGAAGAAATGGCGGGACACGTCGAGCATCAGTCCCCGCCAGGCGTAGCGCGGCGAATCTTCGATGATCACAGACGGCAGTGGCAGGGATTCGGCAGATGAATCGATGCCGTCCCAGCCCATCGGCAGCATTTGAATCAGCGATTGCACGCCGTAGAAAAGACCAGCCGGCTGCGCGGCGCTGATGACCACGCCCTCTGGGCCCACCATCATCTGATAACCCTCATCGCTCAGCGCCGCGTCGGCCTCGCGACGTGACAACAGAATGCAGTCGGCCGGAATCTCCTGCGCGGTCGCCAGTTCGCCCAACTGCAGCGTCCACCCGGTCAGCTGCGCCAAGGCATCGACCAGATGTTGGCCGACCTGCTGCAGCGGCGCGTCATCCGCATCGATCAGGATGCGCGTCTGCGCGTGCAGCGGGAACGCCCCGTCCATCGGCGTGACGCGCAGCGGCTGCGGCACCATGGCGGCAACAGGCAGCGCGAACAACACAGTGCAGGCAATCGACACACTTGGGATCGTCCAGGCGGATCGGCGCATTTTTTGCATCTCCTTGCAGAGAAATATTTAACCCATACGATACCAACTGGGCTTGATTGCTGCGGGATTTCTGCAACACCTCGGCTAAGGCTGGTTTACCAGCCGTGGCGTTGAGGCATCCGACGCGATGGTCGGCTGATCGCAGGTCACTGGTTTCAAACAGGCTGGGATTTGGGCATGAAATCAAATGCATCATTCGCGCCTCGGTCGAGGCAGGGGCATTCCATCTGGCTGCGGCAATCCATGACCGCACTGGTCGCAGTGCCCACTGCAACGGTTTGCACTCAGTTGTCCGCCGCCGAAGCGCCACCGCCGATGAGCGACCGGCCGAACGTGCTGTTCATCGTCAGCGATGATCACGGCATCGAGTTGAGTTGCTACGGCGATCCCTACGTCAAGACGCCGCATATGGATCGACTGGCCGAGCAGGGCGTGCGCTTCGAGCGGGCGTTTGTGACCTATGCCGTCTGCTCGCCCAGCCGGGCCAGCTTCTACACCGGTTTGTACACGCATCAGAACGGGCACGTCGGTCTGGCCACGCACAAGTTCTCCATGTACGGCGACGTGCCCAACCTGTACAGCATCCTCAGAGACGCCGGCTACCGCACGGGCATGATCGGCAAGCTGCACGTTAATCCCGAGTCCGCCTTCCCCATCGACTTTCGCGCCTATCCCGGTTTCAACTTCAAAGATCGCCCGATGCGCGGCTTTGCCGACAAGGCGGCTGAGTTCATCAACGCTTCCGATGAGCCTTTCTTCCTGACCGTCAACTACCCCGATCCGCACACGCCCTGGCTGCGCCAGCAGTATGGACTGCCGGAGAAATCTTACGAAGGCAAGGACATCAAGCCCCCGCCCTGGGTCGGCGCCGATTCGCCGCGCCTGCGCGAGTTGACCGCTGACTACTACAACTGCGTCAGCCGCCTCGACACCGGCATCGGCATGCTGCTGGACGAGTTGGAAAGCTCGGGCAAGGCGGATAACACGCTGGTGATCTACATCGGGGACCACGGCCCGCAATTTTCACGAGCCAAGATGTCGGTGTTTGAAGCCAGCCTGCACATTCCCCTGATCGTGCGCTGGCCGGGCCATGCCCAGGCGGGGCTGGTGCGCCGTGAACTGGTCACCACGCTGGACATCCTGCCCACCATACTGCAGGCTGCGGGCGTGGACTGGCCGCAGGACAAGCTGCTGCCGCAGCAGATGCCGGGCCAGGCCCTGCAGCCGTTGCTGGAAGGCGGGCAGGTGACCTGGCGCACGCACGTCATCGGTCTGACCACCGGTGCTTATCCCGGCGCGTACTTCCCGCAGTTCTCCATTCGCGACGATCGCTACAAATTGATCATGTCCCCGTTGCGAGATCGGCCCAATCCCATCGCTGCCGCCTACATGGGCAACCAGGGCCATTACACCGCCGGCACGCAGCAGCAGGAGATCGACGCCAGCTCACCCCTGGTGCAGCAGGTCTATGACCTGTTCCTGCACGTGCCATACTTTGAGTTGTATGACGTGGAAAACGATCCGTACGAGTACCACAACCTGGCAGCCGACCCGCAATACGCATCCGTCAGGCAACAGTTGTTCGAAGCCTGGTGGGACTGGGCCCGCCGCACGCGTTTCCCCCTGGCGGACAAGCAGGTGCTCGATCAGTTCACCGCCGAGCAGGACAACGCCCTGAAGGTTGATTACAGGAAGAACCCCGACTTTCAGTGGCACTACCTGGAGACGTTCTGGGCGTTCATGACCAGTAATCAGCCGGTGGACGCCAACCCCAGCATGGTTATGCTGGCCCCGTGAAACGCGCGACGTCGGTCAACTCAATCCAAATGTCTAAACATCTTCAACATCCAGATAAGGGCTCGATGATGGCTGGAAAACTGCTGGCGATGATTGTCGTTGTGATCGGGATGCTTGCCCAGGTTGGCTTGGCTGCGACGGATGAGGCGCAGGTGACGCAACTGGTTTGCGACGGGCGGCCGTTCAACGTGGCTTATCCCGGCGACGTGTGGACCGAGCAGGATGGCAAACTGGTTGGCAAGGGCGAGAAAAACCCCTTGTGGTCGGTAGTCGGATTGGGGAAAGGCGATTTCCGCATCAGCGCCCGCGTTTGCCTGCAGAACCAGCAGAAGTCAGCCGTCGCGTTCATGCTCGACGGCAACCACTTCGGCTTCGAAGGCGCCCAGGAGGAAATCTTCGTCAACGGCCAGGCTTTCGGCGGCCTGTCGCGATTAGGGCCCAGCGCTGACGTGTTCGAGCGCGGCTCGTGGTTCGACTTCCTCGTGACCCGCACCGCGGGCAAGCTCCAGTATTTCATCAACGGCCGGCCTGTGTACGAATTCGACTACGGCGACAAGCCCATCGACAAGATTGGCTTCTACCCCTGTCGGGCCACGGTGCAGATCAAGGACTGGACCATCGAAGGCCCGATCACCGCCAGCACCTCGCTGGATAACGCACTGTCTTTCACCACCGTGTATCTGAGCAATCACGAGCCCAACGGGCACAACACCTATCGCATTCCCTCGATCATCGGCACGCACCGCGGCGCCCTGCTGGCCTTCGCCGAGGGCCGCGGCAGTCGCAGTGATGCTTCCGGCAACGACCTGGTGATGAAGCGCAGCACCGACGGCGGACGCACCTGGAGCGCGATGCGCATCCTGGAAGAGGACGGCGACAACGTACTGGGCAATCCCACGCCCGTGGTGCTGCGTGAGACCGGCCGCGTTGTCTTCATGTACTGCCGTTACCAGAAAGACTTTCACGAAAAGGAAGCTCGCCCCGGCTACGAAGGCGAAGGCGTGGTGCGAGCGTTTGTGATCCATAGCGATGACGACGGGCAATCCTGGTCGAATCCGGTGGAAGTGACGCGAGGCGTCAAGCGCCCGACAGACGTGACCAGCATTGCGGTTGGCCCGGGCGTGGGCATCGAACTGCGGCGCGGCCCGCACAAGGGACGCATTCTGTATCCCTTCAACCAGGGGCCGTGGTGCAGTTGGAAAATCTACGCCGTCTACAGCGATGACGGCGGCGAAACGTGGCGCTATGGCCAAACGGCTGAAAACAGCGGCGATTTCTTCGCCAACGAGGTGCAGGCGGTGGAACTGGACGACGGCCGCATCATGCTCAACGCCCGCCTGCAATCCAATGCCGCTCGCTGTCGCGGCGTGGCGTACAGCGACGATGGCGGCGAAACCTGGTCGCCGGTGAAAGCCGACCCGCAACTGCCCGAGCCGATCTGCCAGGCCAGCTTCTTGCGATTGACCGATCCGTTGGACGGCTACCGCGGCCGCCTGATCTTCAGCAATCCCGCATCCAGCAGCAAGCGACTCAATGGCACAGTGCGCTTGAGCGATGATGGAGGTCTGACCTGGCCCGCCTCGCGGGTATTGATGCCGGAAGAGTTCGGCTACAGTTGCCTGACGGTGCTGCCGGACTTGAGCATCGGATGTTTCTTTGAGACCTGGCAGCGCGACGAAAGCCGCCCGGGCGATGACAAGATCGCCTACCGTCTGATGCTGGCTCGCTTCCCGATGGGCTGGCTTAACAGCAATCGTGATGGCATCGCCTGCGGGCCGGACCTCAAGTTCCTCGACCTGGCGGCCGACACCTCGCGGCAGGTGATCGTCGACAAACAGGACGGCCAATACCTCGGGCATCCCACGACCGTGCTGCTGGAAGACGGCAAGACCATGCTGGTGGTCTATCCCATGGGCCACGGCGAGGGCCAGATCGTGCTCAAACGCAGCGAGGATGCCGGCCTGACCTGGTCGCCGCGCCTGCCCGTGCCGGAGAACTGGTCCACCAGCAAAGAGTGTCCCACGATCTTCCGCGTCACCGATGCCCAGGGCGTGCGCCGGCTGGTGCTGTTTTCCGGCGTGGTGCCGATCCGCATGTCGGTGTCGGAAGATGACGGCGTGACGTGGTCACCGCTGGCTCCGATCGGCGACTTTAACGGCACGGTGGCGATGAGCAGTATGGTGGCGTTGGGCCCCGGCCGGTACATGGCGCTGTACCACCACCACACCGATGAGTCGGGACGCCGCTCATTGGAGATTCTTAAGACGCTTTCCGACGATGGTGGTCTAACCTGGTCGTCGCCACAGATTGTGACAGGCCATTCGCTGGCGGATCTTTGCGAGCCAGGTGCGGTTTGGTCGCCGGACGGCAAGCAACTGGCGGTGCTGATGCGGGAAAACAGCCGAAAGTTGAACTCGTTCGTGACCTTCAGCGACGACCGCGGAAACACCTGGACGCCGCCAGTGGAGTTGCCCGCCAGCCTGACGGGCGATCGCCACGTGGCCCGCTATGCTCCGGACGGCCGGCTGGTGATCGTGTTCCGTGACATGGCGGCCGGGAGCGCGACCTACGGGGACTTCGTGGCGTGGGTCGGCGCCTGGCAGGACATGGTCGAAGGCCGCGACGGGCAGTGCCGCGTGCGCCTGCTGGATAATCGCAGCAGTCCCTATGACACGGGCTACGCTGGACTTGAAGTGCTGGAAGATGGTACATTTGTGGCCACGACGTATGCCGTGCTGGAGGCAGGGACCAATCCGCTGGTGGTCAGCGTGAGGTTCAACGTCGGGGAGCTGGGCCATTTTTGAAAGGGGTCAATCTGTGAGTATTAAAATTGAAGGCTTGGTGGCTGCCGTGCACACGCCGATGCACGCCGACGGCCAGGTGAATCTTTCGGCGATCGAAGGCCAGGCCGAGGCCTTGCATCGCCAGAACGTGCACACCGCGTTCGTCTGCGGCAGCACGGGCGAAGCCAGCGCCTTGACCGTCAGCGAGCGCAAGGATGTGACCAAGCGCTGGTGCGAGGTGGCGGGCAAGGACATGAACGTCATCGCCCACGTCGGCCAGACCAACCTGCCGGACGTCTGCGAGCTGGCCCGCGACGCGGCCTCGCTGGGCGTCAAGGCGATCTGCTCCACAGCCCCGGCGGTGCTCAAGGCCCAGAACGTCGAAGAGTTGGTGACCTACTTCCGCCACATCGCAAAGGCGGCCCGCGGTGTGCCGCTCTACTACTACCACACGCCCTCGCTGGTCAGCCAGAGCGTCTCGACGCTCGAGTTCCTGGACAAGGCCAACAAGCGCGTGCCCGAACTGGCGGGCGTGAAGTTCAACGATACGAACCTGTTCCTGTACCAGCAGTGCATGTTCGTGGCCGGCGATCGCTTCGACATGGCCTTCGCCACCGACGAGGTGCTGCTGGGCGCCCTGGCCTGCGGCGCACGCGGCGCGGTGGGCAGCACCTACAACTATGCCGCCCCCATCTACAACCAGATGATCGATGCCTTCGATCGCGGCGACATCCCTGCCGCCCGTGACTGCTCGCGGCGAAGCGTCCTGCTGGTGCAGAACCTGCTGCGCTACAGCGTGCTGGCGGCCGGCAAGGCCCTGATGTCGCTGTGGGATGTCGATTGCGGTCCGCCCCGGGCACCCGTGGCGCCGATGCCCGATCACGCCATCGAGGAACTGCGCCAGATCGTCAAGGAACTGATTCAGCCGGCCTCGAAGGCGGCGGTCAAGAACGCGTAACACCAACACCCTCTCCCCACGGGATAGGGCAGGGTGAGGGCGGATCACCACGCATCGCCGTTGAGATTGATGGCGATGTTGGAGTTTCGGCCCTCACCCCAACCCTCTCCCAGGGGGAGAGGGAGCAAGACTGCAACTGCGGACGCTACCGCCGCGGTGAAAGGCGAAACATGCTGTACGCTGACGGTGAGTATCAGCAATTGCTGAGTTGCTATCGTGACGGCCTGCTTCAGGACGTGCTGCCGTTCTGGATCAGGCACGCCATCGACCGCGAGTGCGGCGGGTTCCTGCATTGCCTCGACCGCGACGGCGCCGTGCTGGACACCGACAAGTCCATCTGGATTCAGGGCCGCTTCACCTGGCTGCTGGCCACGCTCTACAACACGGTCGAAAAGAACCCGCAGTGGCTGGAACTGGCGGAGCACGGCATCCGCTTCCTCGAGAAGCACGGCTTCGACAGTGACGGGCGGATGTTCTTCACTGTCACCCGCGAAGGCAAACCGCTGCGCAAACGGCGCTATGTTTTCTCCGAGGCCTTCGCATCGATGGCCTTTGCCGCCTACGCCAAAGCGACCGGCGATGCCAAAGCCGCCGATCGCGCACGCCAGCTTCACCGCCTGTTCGTCAAGTGCATGACCGAGCCGGGCCACCTGGAGCCCAAGATCATCCCATCCACGCGATCCATGCAGAGCATCGGCGCCAGCATGATGGGCATCGCCGTCGCCCAGTGCCTGCGCGAAAACTTCGGAGACACCGACGTCAACGCTGACATCGATCGCTGGCTGGATCGGCTCGAACGCTACTTCGTCAAGCACGACCTGAAGGTGGTCATGGAAAACGTCGGGCCCGAGGGCGAAATCCTCGACCATTTCGACGGCCGCATCCTCAATCCCGGCCACGCCATTGAGACCGGCTGGTTCGTCCTGCACGAGGCCCGCAACCGTGGCGGCGATCCGAAGTTGATCGAGCTGGGCACAGCCATGATCGACTACATGTGGCGGCGAGGTTGGGACGGCGAGCACGGCGGCATCCTCTACTTCCGCGATGTCTATGAAAAACCCGTGCAGGAATACTGGCAGGACATGAAGTTCTGGTGGCCGCACACCGACACCACCGCGGCCCTGTTGACCGCTTACGTGGTCACCGGCGACGCGAAGTTCAAACAGTGGCACCGCATGGTCCACGACTGGGCCCACCAGCACTTCCCCGATCCCGAGCACGGCGAATGGTTCGGCTATCTGCACCGCGACGGGCGCCTCTCCGTGCCGCTGAAGGGCAACATGTGGAAAGGCCCGTTCCATCTGCCGCGCATGCAGCTTTACTGCTGGCAACTGCTTGAGAAGTGCCGCAACCAGAAAGCGCCGAAACTGGCATGAGCGCACAGTCCAACAGGACGACAACGTATCACCTGGTCGGGTGCCACGGCCGCGCGCCGGCCGTGCGAATCACCAGGGCACACCCGCACGCGGGTGTGGCACCCAAAGTGCGGCCGGCTCAGTGCCGCAACCAGAAAGCGCCCAAACCAGCATGAGCGCACAGTCCAACAGGACGGCCGTGGCCATGATGGCCCATCCTGACGACGCGGAGTTTCACTGCGGCGGCACGCTGCTGCGCCTGATCGAGGCCGGCTGGCAGGTGCACATCGTCTCCGCCACCGCCGGCCAGTGCGGCACCATGACCCACAGCCCGCAGGAAATCGCCGCGATTCGCCTCAATGAGGCCCGCGCCGCCGCGGCGGTGATCGGCGCTATCTATCACTGCCTCGATCAGTTCGACGGCATGCTGATGTACGATCGTCCGACGCTGCAGTTGTGTGTGGACCTGTTTCGCCGGCTGTCGCCCGCACTGGTCATCACGCATCATCCGATGGACTATCATACGGACCACGAGACGATCTGCCGCCTGGCTCGCACGGCCAGCTTTCTTTATCCATGCCCGAATTGCTCGACGCTGCCGCTGTCGCCGCGGGCCACGGTGCCTTATCTCTACTACGCTGATCCCAACGAAGGCGTGGATATATTCGGCAAGCGCGTCGAGCCGACGGTTTATGTGGATATATCCGCGAAGCTGCAACTGGTGACCCGCATGCTGCTGTGCCACCAGAGCCAGGCCCAGTGGCTGCGCGATCATCATCACGTGGATGCCTTCGAGCAGGCCATGGCGGAGCACGCCCGCTGGCGCGGCAGCGAGTGCGGGGTGGAAGCGGCTGAGGCTTTCGTGCAGCATCGCGGCCATGCCTATCCGCGAGAAGACGTGCTGGCGGCCATGTTTACAGTTTGAGCACAATTCGCTATCGTGGGGCTGGGTCAGACTGGGCTTCCTTTCCTGTTAGGGGTTTCTGCATGAAGTGGATCGCATTGATCGGTCTTACACTGTGCCTCGCCACGGTCGCTGTTGCGCAAAGCCAGCAGGTGCAGCACACGAATCAACAACTGCTGCAATGGAATTCCCTGCCGCCGCTGCCGGATGCGATCGGGGTGGCGGGGCCGGTGGTGGGCGTGCACAACGATGCCCTGATCGTCGGCGGCGGGGCCAACTTCCCCACCGCGGAAGGCCAGAGCATCTGGGATGCGAGCAAAGTCTGGCACGATGACGTGTACGTGTTGATCAGAGATGCCGCCGCTGAGGGCGGCTATCGCTGGCTGGAGGGTTACAAGC
>JADLFV010000086.1 GCA_020849625.1 Phycisphaeraceae bacterium | reverse complement strand
GCTCAAGAAGGTGGCACGGAGTCTGCGGGAGCATCGCCGACTGATCCTCAACTGGTTCCGAGCCCGCAAGCAGTACAACGCCGGCATCGTCGAGGGCCTCAACGCCAACGCCAAACTGCGCTTCAGAAAAGCCTACGGCTTCCGCACCTTCGACGCCGTACAAGTCGCGCTCTATCACCAACTTAGCTGTCTACCCGAACCGCAGATCACCCATAGATTCTGCTGAGGAGGCAAAGAAGAATGCGTTCGTAAAAGCTGTCCCTGATTAATTGATAAGTGCATGTGTGAGAAGCGTTGGGCTGTGAAATGGCGCCATTCCCAAGCCCACCCACTCCTGTGGGTGGGCCGCCCGAGCAGGAAGTTGCCGGACTTTAGACCGACACCGATGACTTCGTCCGTCGTTTACGACTTCTCACGCACGTTCTAATTTGAATCCATGGGCTTTGTCAGGATTCGGTTCGTCTTTGCCTCCACCGTGATATGTTCGCCCGCTGGCCGGCCCATGCCTGGCTCAGCGGGCGTGAGTCCTTTCAGATACGCCGGCGCGCCACAACCAGAGCGATGACGCCTGACAACAAAACCAGCGTCGTTGGCTCAGGAATGGTATAAAGTTGGAAAGCCAGGTCTTTGGAGAATTGACCGATGCCTTCGTGTACGCCGGGTACGGGGCCCGGTCCATCCACGCCATTTACATAGTATTGGTCAAAATAGGAAGCCTGATTGACGAGCACCTGGCACCAATTCTCAGGATTGACCGCGATGCCCAGCGAGCCCTGAACCGCGTCATCCTGAAAGTGCCAAACGGGTGTCGGATAACCGGGATCAATGAGAGGTCTCTGGTCGTGCTCACCGGGAACCACAGCCGGCGGAACGGAAGCCAAGGGGTCGGGGATAGTGTAGTCGCGATTATGCCAGCCCCACTCGACGTTACCGTCTGTGGTTGGGTCTACAAGGGCCACGATTTTCAACCAGTATACGGTGTCCGGTTGCTGGGGGAATGGACAGGCCAGCTCGGCGTTGTACTCGTAGAGCGCCTCAAAACCATTGCTGGGACCGCCGGGATGAATGATTTTTTCGGTAAAGGAACCCCCGGGCGGCGGTGCGCCGACGGGCAGACTTATTCTGCTGACAACCTCCCCCTGGAGCAAATCGCCAGGATGGCTGTATGGGTATGGATTGTTGGATCCAACGGGCACATCGGTCTCCCAGGCGATCAGGAACTTTTGTGCCCCGGCCGTGCCCACCTGCTCGTTCAGATACGAACCCCACCATCGGACGTGAACCACCGGGGTGTCGAAACGATCCGCAAAGTCATCCGCCATGTATGTGCCGCTGTATTGGCCCTGCAAGTGATTGCCATAGGCGGTACTCAGCTCGTCGTGACCGTTGTATTCATTGCCATCGATGATCAGTGAGATCATGGGCTGCTGATCGAACTTCAGGATTTGATCGGGGTATGGATCGGCCTGCACGGTCACAGCCGCCATCACCCACACTAATGACGCGACAAACAAATATTTCATTTGAGTTGCCATGAGTCAATCTCCTTCAGCGTAAGTAAATGATCTGTTCTTGAAACCGTTTCTTCTCGCTCAACAAACCGTAACAGTTCATGAAGAACGCGATAATCCTCCTTCCCTTTTTGTCTCCTCCAGGATTCACCACGATGAATCCACCCTAACTTCCCCAATTGCGCGCCCTGCGTATGGGGAGCACCGCATCCATCACTGTCACGCCTGAAGTACGATCCGCCTTTTACACGCGACTTCGCACGTTCCGATCAGTCCGCATACTCCACATCGAGCTTGTCTTCACCTTGAGACGCCAACAGATGGAAGTGATGCACGGGAATTGAAAGCAGCTGCGCACAATGTTATGGACATATCTATCTAGTTGTCAATAAATATTTTTAAAACTATATTTAGTATCATTCTAAGATTATAAAGGAATAGGGTGGTCCTAATCCTCTTCGGGAAGGCGGGTATGATTTGTTGTAGTGATGGCCGGTGAAATGAAGTTTTTTCTGGCTCTCAGAGACGAATTCATACTGATCGGTCGTATCTACAAGAGGGCGATTGGCATCGTGGCAAAGTTGCCATACTTGGCGTTTGCACGGCACTGGTCCATAATGTTAGGTGCTTGCCAATACTCGACTTAAGCTCGGCCGCAGCAGCCAATAATGCTTACGAGGTGGCTCTGGATGTAGCTGGTTTTGCTGCTGGATGGCATATCGGCACGACAAGACGCGCGCCTTTGGCTGGTTATGGCCCAAGTCATGATGGCCAGCATGACTACCTGGATATCCTGGCCTGCCTGAAAACTATGTACCAGCCTCTACGAGAGTCGGGGTGTGATCTGCGGATTGTATCGCTGGGCCCGCTGTAGCGCAGGCGAGGGGCGCAGCCCCGAGCCGCAGGTGCGCTGGGCATGGATGAGTATCAATGGGGTGCAAGTCCCCTGCGGAGCCTGTCGGAGGCAACCGCGAGCCGGAGGCAACTGCACGTGATGATCCAATTCGATAGATCGAATGAGATTGTCTTCGCCGCGAGGCCGTGTGGGATGGAAGCCCGAGGCCAAGCATGGAACCGAACGCAAGTGAACCCCCGATCAGGCCGTCAGGGTCTGGGCGAGCGTGCCTGGCAACGCGAAGCCCGATTTCCGACCGAGGCGCTGGTGGTAGAGGGGGCGGCGTTCATGCGAAGCGACTCATCCTTACCCCAGGAGATCTCCACGGCTCCCCATCATCGGTACAGACGATGGGGTAACGGATGCGGAGTCAACGACGCATCGGTGAAGGCAGTGGAGAAGTCGGATTACCCCATAGTAGCGATGAAGCCGGGTAACGCCGGTCGAGCGAAGGGGGTGACAAGTTGAGAAGGTCCGTCTCAGGCCAACTGTCATTCGTGTTCGCCGACAGCCCTTCAGGGAGCAGCGGCGCCACAGCTGCGGACGTATCCGAAGCCAGGGCGTGGTTGCTGCATACAGCGGATGACAAGGCGGCCAAGGAGATGGACGCCCAGGCAGATGACGTCGTGGATACGGCACTTCTGCTGGAGGAAGCAGCGTCCATCGGGAATCTGTCCCGGGCGCTGCTGAACGTCGCGCGCAACAAAGGCGCGGCAGGAGTGGACGGGCGCAGCGTGGAGGAGGTGGTCGAGTCCGCTCGAACGCTTCTGCCGAAGCTGCGTCGGTCGTTGCTGTCAGGGAGCTATCAACCCGGAGCGATCCGCCGCGTCTGGATTCCCAAGCCAGGTGGCGGGCAACGCGGGCTGGGCATTCCCAATGTGGTGGATCGCATGGTTCAACAGGCATTGCTCCAGGTGCTGGAGCCGGTCTTCGAGCCGACATTCCACGACAGCAGTCACGGCTTCCGTCCACAGCGAGGTGCGCAGACCGCCATCGCCGCGGCGAAGGGGTACGTGCAGGAAGGCTTTGACCACGTGGTGGACATCGACCTGTCGAAGTTCTTCGACCGGGTCAACCACCAGCGGCTGCTGGGCCGATTGGCGCAGCGGATCGAAGATGGCCGGGTACTTCGACTCGTACACCGGATGCTCAAGGCGAAGGTGGTGCTGCCGGAAGGTACGTTGGTGTCTACGACCGAAGGGACACCCCAGGGCGGGCCGCTGTCGCCGCTGCTGTCCAACGTCGTGCTGAACGAGTTGGATTGGGAGCTGGATCGGCGGGGGCTCCGTTTTGTCCGCTACGCCGACGACTTCATGGTCTTCGTGCGCAGCGAGCGTGCCGGGCATCGCGTCATGGCATCGATCCAGCGGTTCATTGAAGGCCGATTGCGGCTGAAGGTGAATCCGGACAAGAGCCGTGTCGATCGCCCGGAGCACCTGCACTTCCTGGGCTTTACGCTCCGGCGGTGCGGGGACGGCCGCATAGAGGTTCATCTGTCGCAACGCACGAAGCAGCGGATCGACGACCGCGTGCGAGAGCTGACGCCTCGGACGTGGGGCGGTTCGCTCAGTTCGTGTATGGACCGACTGAACCGGTATCTGCGTGGCTGGTATGGCTACTTCCGTTTATGCACCGAGCAGGGGGCGCGGGAGTTTGAACGGATCGATGCGCACATCCGCAGACGGCTGCGCGCGATTATCGTCCGTCACAAAGGTCGCCGCCCTCGGTACCTGTTCCGCCACCCGCTCTCGCGCGACGTGCCCGTTGGCCCGGCTGCCAGGACGGCCTATGGCCGTCGCGGTGTGTGGTTCCAGAGCAGCACCTACGGTATGCACCGAGCGTATGGCAACGCGTGGTTTTACAACCGCGTGCTGACGCTGATGCAGCAGTGGGAACTGGACCATCCGAGTTCAACGTGGGTCTCAAGCCGACAGCTCGATCTGTTCGGTGAATGAGATGTTCGCTTGAAGAGCCGGATGTGTGATCCACAAGTCCGGTTCTGTGAGAGGCTCGGGGCCGCAAGGCCCCGCGCCTACTCGACCGGAGGCGGGGCCAGCGATGCGGCGAATCGAGCCGGGGGTTGATAGCCCAGCGACGAGTGCGGCCGACGGTGGTTGTAGTGGTTCTGCCACCAGCCGCTGACCTCCCGCGCCTCGGCCAGGTCGGCGAACGACTCCCGGCTCAACACCTCCGCGCGGAACCGACTGCTGAAGCTCTCCGCGTACGCGTTCTGCCACGGACTGCCCGGCTCGATGTACAACGTCTCGACGCCCGTCTGCTCAAGGAACTTCTTGATCGCCTGCGCGATGAACTCCGGCCCGTTGTCGCTACGAATACTTCCGGGGACGCCGCGGATCAACATCAACTCGCTGAGCACATCCAACACATCCGTGGCCTTGAACGAACGACACACTTCCACCGCCAGCCCCTCCCGCGTGAACTCATCCTCGATGATCAACCAGCGCAGCACACGCCCACGCTCATCACGGTCGTGGATGAAGTCCCAGCACCACACGTCGTTGATCGACTCAGCTTTGCGGCGCATCACGCCGTTCTCACTCACGCCCAAACGCTTCTTTTTAAGGGGTTTTTGCTTCACGCCGTAACCGTGCCGCCGCCACAGCCGGTACACACGGTCACGACCCACCTTGAACCCGTCCTCGACCAGCAGCGCGTGGATCATGCGATACCCGTAAGCCGGGTGCTGACACACCAACGCCTCGATCGCCCGCAGCAACGCGCCCTCGTCGGCCTTGACCTTCCGGCGGTAACGCTGCGTGCTCCGCGCCTGATCCAACGCCCGACAAGCCTTGCGTTCGCTGACCCCCGCATCCCGTTGGACATGCGCGGCCACTTCACGGCGACGTGTCGGGCTTACTCTTTTAGCGGCAGGGCCGCTGTTACGATCCTCCCAGGTAGTCCAACGCCGACTTGAGGATGTCGTTGTCCAGGTGCGCGTCGGCCAGCAGCTTCTTGAGCCGGGCGTTCTCCTGCTCCAAGTCCTTGAGCCGCTTCGCTTCGCTGGCCTTCATCCCGCCGTACTGATTCCGCCAGCGGTGGTACGTCGCCTCGCTGACGCCCAGCGCCTGCAACACCTGGCCCACCGACTGCCCCGCATTGAGCAGCCGATCCGCCTCCTGCAACTTCCCGACGATCTGCTTGGGGCTATGACGAACTCGCTTCTTGCCTGACATTGAAATCTCCTTGGCCAACATGGCCAGTAGAGACTCTCATTCAGGCTGGATCAAGTTTTCCCAGGCAGGCCAATCCGAAGTATCACGGAGTACAACGTGGTCAAAGGCATCCCTGCCAACTTGAATTCATAGGCAACCTGATCAAACGACTTTGCTTGTTAAGAAGCAAGACGGTATTGCTGCGTCACTATCTCCAATCGTAACGTCTGCAGCTTGAAAATCACCGCTGAGATTCCGAACATGATGTCGCGACAAACTGCGTGGCCGCTACAGCGGCTCAACCACTATGTGCGCACAGCCACATGATTCATGAGAAAAACGAGCGAGGCCCAACATATTGGACACCTTCCGCGAGTGGACCGCTTCAACCCAAGCGAGTCGCACCCGTGTACACATTCATCCGGCCCTCGCGTAAAAACCCCACTAGTGTCTGCCCGCTCTCACGCGCGAATTCGACCGCCAGACTCGACGGCGCACTAACCGCACTAACGATCGGCACACGGCCAGCCAGCGCCTTTTGCATAATCTCAAAACTAGCTCTGCCACTGACCATAAGCACATGGCGACCCAACGGCAATAGATCGTTCAATAACGCATAACCCAGCACTTTATCCACCGCATTATGACGACCAATATCTTCACGCATCATCAACAGCCGACCGTCCAGATCAAACACTGCGGCTGCGTGTAATCCGCCGGTGCGATCAAAAAGTGCCTGTGTACTACGCATGATCGCCGGCAGCCGCTGTAGTGTTTGCGCCATGACGGTAACTTTGCTGTCGATCGGATCGAAATGCTGATGGATCGCTTCAATCGAAGCCTTGCCGCACAGCCCACAGCTCGAAGATGCAAATACATGACGCGTTAGTTTGTTGACATCAATCTCAACATGGGGGGAAAGAAATACATTGGTGATATTGCCCTCCGCGACTCGCTCACATGGGGCGATCCTGGCGATATCACCGCGTGAACGTATCAAACCTTCGCTGAACAAAAAGCCAGCCGCCATTTCTTCATCATGGCCCGGCGTTCGCATCGTCACACTGATGCCTCGGCCACGCACGCGGATTTCCATCGGTTCCTCCACCGCCACAGCGTCACGACTTTCACATGCAGTCTGCCCTTGCCGCCACCTAAGAATGGGGACCTCCTCATGCATAGCGAATCATTCCCGACTACATGCGGCGGCCATCACAGGTTCCAGACGCACCGCGCACACCTTGTATTCCGGACAGCCAGTGTATTCGTCCGCCGCGCCCGAAATCAGCAGATTCGTGCGTGATTCAGGGAAATGGAACGTCATGAATACGGTACCGGGATTGGTCGCCTTGGTGACTTCCACCCGCACACGCACCTTACCTCGACGCGAAATCACGTCAACCAATCCGCCATGTGCAACATGCATCCGTTGCGCGTCCGCAGGATGAATCCGCAGGGTTTCTTCTTTGCCGCGCGTCAATTGGCTCACAGCGGTCCGCCGCGTCATCGTGCCGACGTTATAATGAAACAGTTGGCGGCCGGTGGTCAGCATCATCGGATACTCGTCATCCGGTAATTCACCAGGCTCTTGCCACGGAGTCGGTGTGAGGCGCGCTTTGCCTCGCAAAAACCGGCCGTTACGATGCACAATTTCCGTCCCCGGATGATCCTTCGACGTACAGGGCCATTGCAAATAGCCATGTTCCTCAAGTCGCTGATAACTGACTCCCGCCCACATCGGACTGACTTTGGCGATTTCATCCATGATCTTGGTGGGGTTAATTGGCGTACCCGGACCGTTATCCGCATGTAAATCCACACCCATGCGACGCGCGATCGCATTGGTGATATCGCCATCCACCATCGTTCCGCTTAAGAGTTCAATCGCCCGGCGCACACGCTGAATACGTCGATCACTATTAACAAACGTACCATCCTTTTCAAGGAATGTCGTACCCGGCAGGATCACATGTGCGTGCTCCGCGGTGGGGTTCATGAAGATTTCCTGCACGACCAGAAATTCCAGACCTTCCAGTGCGCCGACCACATGCGTCGTGTTCGGGTCTGACTGCGCCACGTCTTCCGCGAGAATATACATCGATTTGAGCGTGCCTTCGTGTATCGCGTTGAACATGTCGGGGATGCGCAGGCCCTTGTTGGCGGGCGGGTTGACTCCCCATATTTGCAGATGGTCCTTACGAGCCTGCTCATCGGTGACGGGTCGATAATCGCTAAAGACGTTGGGCAGGGCGCCGACATCTGAAGCGCCCTGCACGTTATTTTGCCCACGAATGGGATTGGTCCCGGTGCCGGGTCTGCCGAAATTGCCGGTCATCACCCCCATGTTGATCAGTCCAAACACCGTATTGGAGCCATGCCCCGCTTCGGTGACACCGAGTCCCCAAAGAATCTGAGCGGCGTTACCACTGGCATAAAGGCGCGTCGCTTGGCGAATCTGATCCGGGTTGACCCCGCTGATTTCACTGGCCCACTCCGGTGTACATGACGCCAGCTCTTTCTTAATCTGATCATAACCTTCCGAAAACCGGTCAATGAACTCTTGGTTAATCAGGTTTTCATTGATCAGCACATGCTGCATGGCATTGACGACCGCCACGTTCGAACCCGGCCGAAGCGGTAAATGAATATCCGCAAGTCGGGCTAGTTCCGTATTGCGAGGATCAAGGACAATCAGTTTTGCTCCCGCCAGCACCGCCTGCTTGATCCGCGAGCCAAAGACCGGATGCGCTTCAGTGGGATTGGCGCCGACGATCATCAATACATCCGATTGGTGGACATCCTGAAAACTGTTGGTGCCTGCTCCGGTCCCCAGGGCCGCGCCCAGCGCGAAAGCGGAAGGTGAATGGCAGACCCGCGAGCAGTTGTCGATCGAGTTGGTCCCCATCACCACCCGAGTGAATTTCTGCATTAAGTAATTTTCTTCATTGGTGCAGCGAGAGGAACTGATCGCGGCAAAGGCCTCCGGGCCGTGCTTATCGCGAATGGTTGTGAATTGTTCGGCGATCAGGGCCAACGCCTCATCCCATGGCGCTTCGCGGAAGCTTCCGCCGGTCCGCCGGATCAAGGGGGAAGTCAGCCGATCTTCACTATGAACGAACTGGTGCGCGAATCGGCCCTTGACACAGGCATGGCCCAGGTTCGCCGAGCCTTGCGGATTCGGCACAATGTTGACCACGCGGCCGTCTTTGACGTTGACATTCAAGGAACAACCCACGCCGCAGTAGGAACAAGTCGTCGTCACCGTCGTGTCCGGCAAACCAAAGGCGCGCGTACCCGGCTCTTCAAGAGCAGCCACCGGGCACTCGACCACACACTGGCCGCAACTGACGCAATTCGCCTCTTCAAAACCCGTATCGTTGCCCGCAATGACGCGCGTATCGTATCCTCGCCCTTCCATCCCCAAAATAAACGAACCTTGCACCTGATCGCAGGCGCGCACGCATTTGGCGCAGCCAATGCACTTGGCCATCTCCAGCTTGATGAAGGGGTGCGAATCATCCCTGGGCGGATTGTGCGTGCGGGGGTTTTCATAGCGCGGCGTGCGCAACCCGACTTCCTGCGCCAACTGTTGCAAATCACAACGTCCGTTGGCCGTGCAATCCAAACACTCCAGCGGGTGATCGGACACGATTAGTTCAGTAATGTTTCGGCGCAAACGCGAAAGTAACGGCGAACGGGTGCGATAGCTTTGTCCCGCCTGCACCGGGGTATGACACGCCGCCACGGGCCTGCGACCGACGTGCTCGACCAGGCACGTGCGGCAGGCGCCATACGGCTTCATGCGATCGGAATAGCAAAGTGTCGGTACATCCTTGTTCAGCTTGCGAATCGCGCTCAGAATCGTGGCGTCAGAAGGTACTTCAACAGGCAGCCCGTCGATGACTACCATAACCGATTTGGACGTGTTCTGTTGTATCATGAGTCGTGTCTCTACTCGGCGGTCAGGATCATCATCATGCAGTCGTTACAGCAGCATCAGCGGTTGACGGCCTGTATCGCGCCAATTCCTTCGGGAAATACTTCATCAGGCATTCAATCGGAAGAGGAATCATCCCGCCCAGGGCACAGAGCGAGCCCAGTCTCATCGTTTCACACAGATCGCGTAGCAAAGACAATCGGTCTTCACTGACGCCGGTTTCGATCATCTGGTCGAATAACTCGGTCCCGCGCACCGAGCCGATGCGGCAGGGAAAACATTTGCCGCAGCTTTCGACGGCGCAGAAAGCCATCAATCCCCGGCAGACTTTCATCAGGTCATCTTCCTGCGAATACACCACGATCCCCGCGTGGCCAAGGATGCCGTCCACCGCTGCGAGAGATTCAAAGTCCAGCGGGGTATCGAGCATCTCTTGCGGCAAAACACCCCCCAAGGGTCCACCGATCTGCACCGCCTTAAAGGTCTGGCCTTTCGCCATGCCGCCGGCGACTTCAACGATAAGTTCGCGCAGCGTGATGCCCAGTTCAACTTCATATACGCCTGGGTTTTTCACGCGGCGGTTAAAGCTGACCATTTTCGTGCCACGCGAGTTCTTATAGCCTAGCTTGGCATAGGCATCACCCCCATGTTCCATAATCCACGGCAGATTATGAAGCGTTTCAACATTAATCACCGCAGTAGGACAACCCCATAAGCCTTCCTGCGCGGGAAATGGCGGCTTGTAACTGACCATCGCGGGCACACCTTCAATGCTCCGCAGCAGGCTCGTTTCCTCACCACAAATATAGGCGCCCTGGCCCTGAACAAGATTGAGCACGCAACCATACTTCGAGCCGAAGATTCTTGGCCCTATGATTTGCGCTTCGATCGCTTCATCAATCGCGTGCCGTAAAATGCGCATCGATCGCGGATATTCAAAGCGCACATAAATAAACGCTTCACACGCTCCGCAGGCATAGGCGGCGAGCAGAATGCCCTCCAGTTGTGTGTGCGGATCGCGCTCAATCAATTCCTTATCGATATACGAGCCGGCGTCGCCTTCATCGAAGTTAACCACCACAAACTTTCGACCCGAGCCATCTTTTGACTCGGCGTTGGCGACCATTTGTAGTTTGGTGCCGGTAGGAAAACCCGCACCGCCCCGACCGCGCAGCCTGCTGAGCGTGACCTGATCGATCACCTGCTGGGGCGTCAATGTGGTAACGGCTTTTTCAAGACTCTTGTAAACCCCCGCACGGCGCGCGCTTTGCAGGGACACCACATCCTGATCAAAATGACGCATCAAAACGCAAGGCTCACCAGCCGCTGGACGAAAACAATGATTCACCGGCTCTGATAAGCCGTGGGGGGCACCCACACGGAGATGACGCGCCACTCTGTTGACGTCTTCTGCTTTGGCGAGCGACACCGGCAGGCCATCGATCATGGCGTTGGGTCCGCTGCCGCAATATCCCAGACAGGTGACATGCGCGACGCGCAGGCCTTGGTCACTGGTTGAGCCGACGTGAGCTTGCAGTTGTGAGCAAAGGGAAGTTTCAAGTTTCATGCTTCCTGCTGTTTGACATGCTTCCCCGTTGCAGAGCTTCAGGGTGTGTTTGGCGGGGGTATTGTGGGAGAGCTGTTCGTAAAATTTCGCGGTGGCCCGGACATGTTGAGGCGGCAGGTTGTGCGTTTCAGCTATTGAGCGGATGTCGTCATCACTGAGATACCCTTGCTGGGCGAAGCGCTGGGACAGTTGGTCATAAACGGTTTGTCCCTGACCGAGGAACTTGTTTTGCAAAGCGATCAGATTCTCAGACATTGTGCATGATCCTCCAGCTTCCCTGGAAGGTTCGTTTAGCTGTAAGGTAGTATAGCAGCCGTTGAAAAAGTCGCTGCGGTTGATCTCGCGGAAAGCTACAATGCGGTCGGCCGACATGGATTGAAGTCACGGAGGACGTACGATGGCGATGGGACGACGCAAACACGAGCGGCAGGAGGCGATGTTCATCAGCATCGCGGAGTTGCCGGTGACCGCGGGACATCCTTTCTACGAGAAGCTCAACGACGCGCGGCGAACGATCGCGTTTTATTGTCGAGTGGAAGCGGTGTGCGAGCGGTTCTATCACGAGAAGCTGGGTCGGCCGGACATCGCGCGGTGGGTGTACTTCCGCATGCTGCTGATCGGCTAGTTCGAGGGAATTGATTCGGAGCGGGGCATTGCCTGGCGGACGGCCGACTCGCTGTCGTTGCGTCGGTTCCTGGGTTACGAGTTGTCGCAGGAGACGCCGGACCACTCATCGCTGAGCCGGGTGCGAGGAGAGAAGGGCAAACGCTTGCAACGGCAGCGTGGGGATAAGCTCGAGCGCAGCAACGCCCATCTGTACGAAACCGGCGGCATGCGCCGCACCCACCTGCGCGGCCACGCCAACATCCTCAAACGCCTGATCGTACACGCCGCCGGCTTCAACCTCGGGCTTTTGATGCGCACCTGCTTCGGCATCGGCAAGCCGCGGACGCTGCAGGACGCTCCGCGCGTCCTGCGGGCGCTGCTGGGCGCGTGTCTGAGCTGCTGGATCATCCGACATCCACAATGTTATCGAACAACACCACACGCACGCGTTGAAATCTGTGAACGGTTACCAGCCCCAGCGTCATCCTCTTCATTCTCAGCATTGGCATTGGGTCACCAGCCTGCTCGAACGGACCATCGACGATCGAAAGACCAGGGGTGAATCCCAGGGTCGGGACGGCGTTCGTTTCAACGCCGCCTATGGATGACACCCGCGTTTAAGGACACGCGCCCGGGGGATCCCGTTGGCCGCAATGTGGGTCTTGATGATATGCGCGTGGAGATCAAACCCAGAGCCGCGTATCATGGATCAAGAGCAACTTGGTTGAATACGTTGGCACAGCTCGCAGTGTGCCATGTGAGGTGGAGTCCTCGCTTCTCATGGCGACGCCGCTGAGCATGGGCTGGCGCCCTCTTCCCACATAACGCGGGTTCTACCACGGCAAATACCAGCCATGCGGGCATGGAGCAGTTTCGCTACAGTATCTCGTCAGTTATTGAACCGGGTATAATTGATCTCGATCAGGCCATGCAGGACACTTTCAGCAGATCGATCCGTTACCTTCGGCTCTCGCTGACCTCGGCGTGCCAAATGCGATGCACGTATTGCCGGCCCGACTGGCTGCGCCATTGTGATCAGTCCGGTCAACTGACCGCCGATGAGATCGAGTCGGTGGTGCGACACCTGGTTGCCCGTCATGGTATCCACAAAGTCCGGCTGACCGGAGGCGACCCCACGGCTCGACCCGATCTGATCCCCATCATCCGGCGAGTCGCCGCCATCGACGGCGTGCGCGACTTGGCCATGACCACCAACGGCTTGACGCTCGCCCGCCTCGCCCTCGATTACCGCATGGCCGGTGTGCGGCGAGTCAATGTCTCGTTGGATTCACTGGACGGCGACACGTTCGCTCGGATGACCGGGGTCAACGGCCTGGAGCGCGTTCTGGCGGGGATCGATGCGGCGATCGCGGCGGGACTGGCGCCGATTCGATTGAATTGCGTGGTGCTGGCCGGCGACAACGACCGGCAATTGCCCGACTTGGTGCGCTTCGCCGCGGCGCGAAAGCTGGAGATCCGCTTCATCGAACTGATGCCGATGGGCCCGCTGGCCGAGCAGTGGTCCAAGCGCTACGTGCCGGCGGCTGTGATGCGGGAGCGACTGAATCCCCACGTCGCCGACTGGCAACCGATCGACCAGGGGCACGAGTCGGCACAACGGTTTGACCTGCGGCTGACGGACGGCCGCCGCGTCACGGTCGGGTTCATCACGCCGATGAGTTGCAACTTCTGTGCCGCCTGCAATCGGCTGCGTCTGACCGCCGACGGCCATAGTTATCCCTGTCTGATGGACCAGCCGCGCGGCTCGTTTCTGCCGGCGGTGCGACCTCACTTTGATGCGGCGCACTTTGATCGGCTGTTGTCGGCCGCCCTCGGCGCCAAGGCATCCGAGCACCCGGCCCAAGGCGTGGCCGTGATGACCACCATCGGAGGCTGACCGTGAGCAAAGGACAGACTGACTCCAAAGACAAAGTACCGCAGACCTTCAAGGACTTCATCGCCAAGTTCCCGCAACTGGGCGCGGCCCATGAGCAGGTCGCCCATGCGGTGGACCAGGCCGGTCCTCTCGACGCCAAGACCTGTTTCCTGATCAAGATGGGCATCTGCATCGGCGCGGGGCTGGAGTCGGCGTTTCGCAGCCACGTCCGCCGCGCCATGCGGGCCGGCGCCACGCCGCAGGAAATCGAGCAGGCCCTGCTGCTGGCGATGAACACCGTCGGATTCCCCCGCACCGTCTCAGCCTGGCAGTGGGCCTGGCAACAAATGGATCGCGACCGCGGCGAGGAAGGCGGCGAGTCGTGAAAGTCACCGTGCTGTTTTTCGGGCCCTACGCCGATGCGATGCACGATTCATCCGTCACGCTGGACATGCCCCAGCAAGACACCTGTACCGCCGGCCAGGTCAAAGCCCAACTCGCCGAACGTCATCCGAAACTGCGCGGGATGCTCAAGAGCGCCCTGATTGCCGTGAACCATCAGGCGGTGCCGCCCGACCAGCCGGTTCACGAGAACGACGAACTGGCCGTGATCGGCCTGGTGAGCGGCGGATGAGCATCGAGGCGGCCATTCTCGACGGTCCCTTGCAACCCGCGCCGTCGTGGCAGGTGGACGGCGCTGGGGCGTTGTTGTGCTTCGAGGGTATGGTGCGGCCCGTGGAAGCTGGCGAACCCATCACGGGGTTGAGCTACGAAACCTACGACCCCATGGCCGAGCGGGAACTGGAGCGGCTCGCTCGTGAAGCGGTCGAGCGGTTCGCCCTGCTGGCCGTGAAAGTCGAGCACAGCCGGGGATTTGTGCCGAGCTTTGCTTGTTCGTTTCGCCTTCGCATCGCCTCGTCCCATCGCAAAGAAGCACTGGCGGCCATGGACTGGTTCATCGATCGCATGAAGCAGGCTGTACCGATCTGGAAGCGGCCGATACCGGTCGAGCAGTCGCAGGAGACGGCGCGATGAACGTGCCCTCGGCCAACAAGACCCCTTTCGAATTCGATGCTCCGGGCAAGGCGATCGCTGCGATGCTGGAGCGGGTGGAACCGCTGGGCGCTGAGAATGTCCCGTTGCACGCCGTAAGCGGGCGCGTGCTGTGCCAGGCGCTTCAAGCCGACCGACCCAGCCCCGCTTGTGACGTCAGCGCCATGGACGGTTACGCGGTGCGGTTGATGGACCTGAATCGCCCTACGCTACCGATCGCCGGCGAAGTCATGACCGGTCACCCGCCCCCCGGTAGAAGCCCAGCCATGCGAGTCTTCGAGCTTGGCTGGGATGCCCCCGCAACCGCCGCCGCCCTGCGCATCTTCACCGGCGGACCCGTACCCGAAGGCTGCGATGCGGTCATTCCCCGCGAACAGGTCGTGGAGTTACCCGACGCGATCAACTTGCCCGAGGGCCTGCAAGTCAAGCCGGGTCAGCACATCCGCCGGTGCGGCGAGAACGCTCAGGCAGGCGAGACGATCGTCGAGGCGGGCGCGGCAATCAGTCCCGCCGTGGCTGCGGCACTGGCGACGTTCGGCATCGACAAGCCGCGCGTGTACCGGCAACTGCGACTGGATGCCATCGTCACCGGCAATGAGGTACACGATGTGTCCGCATGTGTCCAGCCCTGGCAACTGCGCGACAGCAACGGCCCGACGCTGACGGCGATGTTCGCTTCACGGCCGTGGGTCAACTGGCGCGGCGCCAGTCACGTCACCGATGATCGCGATCGCTTGCGGCTGGCCATCACCGCGGCCTTGGCTGATAACGATGCGTTGCTGTTGACCGGCGGCGTGTCGATGGGCGATTACGATTTCGTCCCGGCGATCCTCGTCGAACTGGGCTGCCGGATCGTCTTTCACAAGCTGCCGATCCGGCCCGGCAAGCCCGCACTGGGCGCGATCGGGCCTGACGGCCAGGCGGTCTTGGGGCTGCCGGGCAACCCGGTGTCGGTGATGACCACCGCCCGTCGCCTCGCGTTGCCCGTACTGCGCCATCGCGCAGGTTTCGCCCTGGCTGACACCCCAACACCGACGGTCTCGCTCATCAACTGTGACGAGAAGCAACTGGCCCTGCACTGGTCGCGTCCGGTGCGTTTGATCGGTGACGGCCGAGCGGAACTGGTCCGCTCGCGCGGCTCGGGCGACATCATCAGCGCCGCTCGCAGTGATGGTTTCGTGGAGATTGCCGCCAACCAGGTCGGACCCGGTCCCTGGCCTTTCTACCGATGGAGCACCGCGGATGAGTGAGCCCTTGTCGCACCTGGATGAACATGGCCGCGCCCGCATGGTGGACGTGGGCGACAAGCCCTTGACTGCTCGCCGCGCCGTGGCTGAGGGCCGCGTCAGGATCAGTGATGCCTTGGCCGAGGCGATCCGATCGAATCAACTGGCCAAGGGCCATTTGCTGGAGGTGGCGCGCCTGGCGGGAATTGCAGCAGCCAAACGCACCGATGAACTGATCCCGCTGTGTCATTCGTTGCCCCTGGATGCCGTCGAGGTGCGGGCGAAGCTCGACGATGGCTCAGTCTATTTATGGGCCGAGGCCCGCACGACATGGAAGACCGGCGTGGAGATGGAGGCCCTGACCGCCGTCACCGTCGCCGCCCTGACCGTCATCGACATGGGCAAGGCGATCGACCGGGCGATGGTCATCGAGGGTGTACGCCTGATTGAAAAAACCGGCGGTAACCGCGGTGATTACCGCGCACCTGGAGCATCGAAACCATGACGCCGATCCGTGTGGCCATCCTGACCGTCAGCGACCGCTGCTCGCGCGGCGAGGCGGTCGATACCTCCGGCCCCGCGCTGGCGGAACTGGCGCAACGGCAACTCGATGCCCAAATCGTGGCTTGCGCGTGTTTGCCGGATGAACGCGATCAGCTTGCCGGGCAACTTCGCCGCTGGGCGCTCGATGGCCCCAAGCCGGACCTGATCCTGACCACCGGCGGCACGGGCCTGGCCCCGCGCGATGTCACACCCGAAGCCACGCTCGACGTCATCGAACGGCGCCACAACGGTTTGATGGAACTGATCCGCCGCCGCTGCTACGAGAAGACGCCCCGCGCCTACCTGTCGCGCGGCGAAGCGGGCACACTCGGTCGCACGCTGGTGATCAATCTGCCCGGCTCCAGGCGCGGCGCCACCGAGTCGCTCGAAGCGCTGCTCGACGTGCTGCCCCACGCCATCGAAACCCTGCGCGGCCAGGTGATCGACGACGGACGCGGCTCGCTGCTGACCCGACCCGACGTGGAGACGCACACTTGACCCTGGCCAGCACATGGCGAGGCTTCACCAGCCTGCTGGTGCCGCGGCACGACGCGCCGCTACGATTCGATGCCCGCGAGCTGTCCGGCTCACTCGGCGATCTGGGTACGTTCCTGCCGCTGGCGTTCGCCATGGCGCTGACCTGCGGCATGGACATCGGGCTGATCTTCATCTTCGCGGGCCTGATGAACGTCGCCACCGGCTGGTTTTTCCGTCAGCCCATCCCCGTCCAGCCCATGAAGGCCATCGCCGCCGTCGCCATCGCCGAGGGACTCAGCGCCGGCGCCATCGCTTCGGCGGGCTTGGTCATGGGCGTCGCCATGTTCACGCTGGCGGTCATCGGCGGCGTGAACATGATCGTACGCCTCATCCCCAAGCCCGTGGTCCGCGGCATCCAGGCCGGCATCGGGTTGAAGCTCACCTGCACCGGCATCGTCTGGCTCGGCGGGTTGCCGGCCATCGGGTGGGACAGTTGGATCCTCGCCCTGACGGTCGGTGTCGCCGTCGCGCTGACTTTTCGCCGACGTCTGCCCGTGCTGCTCGTCGCCTTCGTCGGCGGCTTCGTGCTGCTCTGGCTGGCCCATCCTGATGCCTTCCGACTGACCAACTTGCACTGGCCGCGATTCCACGTCGTCTCCATCAGCAACACAGAGTGGTGGATCGGCCTGACGCGCGGCGCCATCCCGCAGTTGCCGCTGACCCTGCTCAACTCCGTCATTGCCGTGTGCGCGCTGAGCAGCGACTGTTTCCCCGGCCGCGGCATCGTACCCAAGCGCATGGCCGCCAGCGTCGGGCTGATGAACTTGGTGTGCGTGCCCTTCGGCGGTATGCCCATGTGTCACGGCGCGGGTGGCCTGGCCGCTCAGTATCGCTTCGGGGCGCGCACCGGCGGCAGCGTCGTCATGCTCGGCTCGATCAAAATTGTCGCCGGCCTCATGCTCGGCGGCATGTTGATTCACCTGCTTCAACTCTATCCCGTCTCCATCCTCGCCGTCATGGTCATCGTCGCGGGCATCTCACTCATGGCGCCGGCCCGTGATGCCCTGTCACAGGTCCGATCCGCAGCCATTGTCTTACTCATGGCCAGCACCATCGTCCTGGTCAACACGCTCGTCGGCTTTGCCCTCGGCTGCGCCCTGGCGTTCGTTTTCGCCGCCGCGGATCGACTGCGGAGGACCAGCCATTGAACCGTATCCCCGCATACATCCTGGCCGGCGGTCGAAGCTCGCGCTTCGGCTCCGACAAGGCCCGCGCCATGATCGACGGCCGATCGTTGCTTCAACACGCCGCCGACTTGCTCCAGCCCGTCGCATCAGACATCACCGTGGTCGCGGATCGCTCGGGCAAATACGACGATCTGGGCTTTCGCACCATCGCCGATGCCACACCCGGCCTCGGACCTCTGGCCGGCTTACAGGCGGCACTCTCCGATCTGCACCACGACCATCGCTGGTTACTCCTGTGCCCCTGCGACGCGCTCGTGATTCGACCTGCCTGGCTCGACCAGTTGCTGGCAGCCTGCGACGACCAGTGCGATGCCGTCGCCTTCCGCGCCGTACACTGGCAGCCCATGCCCGCTCTATATGCTCAAAGCTGCCTGCCACTCATCGCCCGCCAAATCCACACCAACCAGCGAAGCATGCAATGCCTCCTCGACCAACTACAGGTCAACCCACTGCCGCTGCCCGACGACTGGCCTGAGCATTGGCAAGTCAACACCCCTTCTGATTTTGCGTGGCATCAGAGTGGACAACGACTGGTGTGAATCTGACCCGGTTCAATACGATGTGATGCGGTATGACCCGGCCGAATTGAAGCAATCTATCTCACGTGAACTGGGTCGCACGCAAACCGCACGAAATACCTCACCCAATTGCACAGGTGGCGTTTAGCCATATTTCATGGTTGATTTCGTGATAATGAAAAAGCCGACGACCCGATGGGATGAGTGTGTAGACCATCTTTCATCGGGAGGTCGGCATGGATGTTGCCTCTTTGGTATCGGCATGGGACGCGATGATACTTCAACTGGCGGTGAGTTTCACCTCGCCCACCGCCCGAACCTGGCGGCAGATCACGCTGGGCTGGGTGCTGCCGGTGCTGTTCGCCCTGTACCGCAAGCCGGGCGACTGCAACCGCCAACATCCGTTTCGCACCCGTCAGCAGTTGGCGGCCCAGATGGTGCAAAAAGCGGTCAAAACCCTGCCCCACGTGCATTGGCGGGTGGCCGCCGACGGGCAGTACGCCACGCGCGACATGGTCGAAGGTTTGCCCGATTCGGTGACGCTGGTCAGCCGTATCCGCAGCAACGCGGCGATCTACGACCTGCCGCAGCCTCGCCGCAAAAGCCAACGAGGTCGGCCCGCCAAGAAGGGCAAGCGTCTGCCCACGCCGCGCGCCGTGGCGCGACGACGCCAGGAAGGTTGGACGCGATAAGTTTTGCAAAAGCAGGGCCACACGGTCCAGCGCGAAGTCTTGGCCATCACCTGTCTGTGGTATCGCGTGTGCCGGACGACGCCCATCCGCCTGGTGATCGTGCGCGATCCGTCGGGCGTGCAGAAGGACGACTTCCTGTTCTGCACCGACGCGGCCACGCCGGACCGGCAGATCGTGCAACGCTATTTCGATCGCTGGGGCGTGGAGGAATCGATTTTGGAAGCCAAGCAATTGATGGGCTTCGAGAACACCCGCGGCTGGTGCAGCAAAACCGTCAACCGCCAAGCCCCGTTGGCCATGGTGCTGACGACGCTGGTCAAGTGTTGGTATGCGCGTTGCGCCGCCAAGGAGTCGTCCTTGCTGCCGGAGCCCGTGCCGTGGTATCGCCACAAGACGCGTCCGTCGTTCGCCGACATGTTGTCCGCCCTGCGGCGGGTGATCTGGTCTCATCGAATTTCACCCAACTCGTGCCTGACCAGAAAAGTGCAGAAAATGACCCAAACCATTACATACACCCTCGCTGCGGCTGCCTAAAATGGCTAAACCGCACCACAGTTATAGTGCATAATAAGGAAAGACTTTCATATTGGGAGTGCGACAATGGACGTGATATCCCCCGAGTTTGAGGCGGACTGCCGCAACCTGCTGAACCGCTTCTTCTCTGCCCATCCCGATAGCACGATGCAGAAGCGCGCAGACAAAGCCTTGCGCCTGCTTCGCGCAAGCGAGAAACCGCTCAAAGGCAAGGTCGAAGGCTGGGCTGCTGGTATCATCTACGCCGTTGTCACCTATGACCGGCCGCCGGTCGGGGTGCCGGGCTTGCTCAACCGTGAGTTTGAGGCGTTGATGGGCGTTTCGATGGGCACCGCCCGTTACCGTGCAGCCCGAGTCAGAGAATTGATGGTGTTCTGAACCTCCAGATAGCCGATTGCTTATTTGTGGTCCGAAGAAGCAAAACGCCCCCGCCAGCACGAGGCCCGCAGGAGCGCTTCTGGGTGCAGGGGCGTACCCCAATAGTGTTCCCGATCAGAGGCACCTGGAAAGTCTAGCAAATGCCGTGTTCCATAAGATCAGTGACGTACAGACAACTGCACTAGGACCGCGCCTTCTCTCGTTGTCCATGCACTGCTCGATCTAACCTATTATCCCCCATCATCTTCGACCGTAACTTATTTATAGCCACATTGGTAAATATGTCCAGCGCGGTCAACGCGTGCTCGCCCTCATGAAAATCGACGACTATCTGGACCAGCAAACCCGACGTCTCAGCCAGGCGCGGCGCCGCATCAAGAACTTCCAGGTCTTCCACTTCAATCACATTCCCGATGCCCCGCTGATGCGTCAGGAGATTCAGCCCATCACAGACGCATGCCTGCGATTCCTGTACACTGGCATTCCCAGTCACCTGTTCATCTTCGGTGCACGCGGTAGCGGCAAGACACTGAGCGTGCGGTACGTCACCGAACTGATCCAACGGCGCGAAACCGCCACCGTACGGTACGTCAACGCCCGACACCACAACACCAGCTTCAAGATCATCAGCCATCTCTTAGACGTACGGCCCCGTGGCTACAGCCTCGACGAGCTGTGGCACCATTTCTGCGACCGACACACCGGCCCCACCATCCTGATCATCGACGAGGTCGACCTACTCAACGACAAGGACAGGAGTAAGGAGTTACTCTACCTGATCAGTCGATCATCCCAGCCCTACATGGCGATCCTGTTGAGCAACAACCCGCGGTTCCTCAACACGCTGGATGGCAGCATCCGCTCCACGCTTCAGCCGGAGCTGATCCACTTTCGCAACTACGATGCCGGGCAGATCCATGAAATCCTGCGTCAGCGGTCTAGAGATGGGCTCACACCGCGGGCTCAACCCCCGGATGCCGACTTGGCCCGGATTGCCGCCCTCACTACCAAGACGACCAATTCGGACGTTCGGATCGCCATCAAGGCCTTGTACTATCTGGCGATCGGTGAGGGCAACAGCGTGCAGGCCGTCTTCGACCGGGCCCGGCGCGATCTGGTCACGGACGTGCTCCGCGACCTGCACGACCATAACATGCTTACCCTGCTGGCGGCCATCAGGACTCGCGAGTGTTTCGTCAAAGAGGTCTACCGCTGCTACCAGGCACTCAGCCGCCGAAATCATGAAGAGCCATTTTCGTACACCTACTTCCTATCCAACCTCTATTACCTACAAAGCATCGGACTCGTTGGTCTCAGTTCAACCAAGGTCGGTCGGTCGTATACGAATCGGATTGCCTTGCTCTTCGATCCGCAACTCGCCGAATCCACCTGGGCCAGCCGCATCGGTTAGCCGGACGGAGCTTCCAATACTCTCCAACCCTTGCACGAGAAAAGATAGCGCATCTCTCAACTAGTGTACCCCGCCTAACGGTTTACAACTTATCCAACACCCGCCGTGCTCGTTTGACCTTGGCCAGAATGTCGGTGGCTGACGCGGTCCAGATGAAGGGCTTGGGGTTTTCGTTGTGTTGGTTGATGTACTCGGTAATCGCCCCGATCAGGTCATTGACATGGTAGAAGCTGCCACGCTTGATCGCCTTGTCACTCAAGTCGCGGAAGAACCGCTCGACCATGTTCAGCCACAACGCGCCGGTCGGCGTGAAGTGGAAGTAGAACCGGGGATGTCGCTTGGCCCATGCCCGAACCTTGGGGTGCTTGTGCGTCGCATAGTTGTCGCAGATCAGATGCACATCCTGGCCAGCGGGCACCTGCGACTCGATCAGCTTCAGGAACTTGAGCCACTCCTGGTGCCGATGCCGCCGCTGGCACTGACTGATGATCGTACCGTCCAGCACGTTGAGGGCCGCGAACAGCGACGCCGTGCCGTGGCGTTTGTAGTCGTGCGTCATCGTTCCGCAACGCCCCGGCTTGATCGGCAACCCCGGCTGCGTGCGATCCAAGGCCTGAATCTGGCTCTTCTCGTCACAGGACAAGACGATCGCGTGCTCCGGCGGCGTCACGTACAGGCCGATGATATCACGCAGCTTCTCCACGAACTGCGGATCGTTCGACAACTTGAACGTCTCGACCCGGTGTGGCTGCAGGCCGTGCTCACGCCAGATGCGCCCGATGGTCGAGTCGCTCAACCCCGTGGCCGCCGCCATGGTCGCCCGGCTCCAGTGCGTCTGACCGTCAGGCTTCTCACGCAATGCCTTACGCACCACCGCCGCCCGTCGCTGGTCGTCGATTCGCCGCTTACGACCCGGACGCGGCGCGTCCCTCTCGATGCCCGACAGCCCGCCCGCCGCATAACGCCCCCGCCAGCGCGACACCTTGTAACGCGAGATGCCCATGACCTGCGCGATCTGTTGATTCTCCAGGCCGTCAGCCGCGTGCAGCACGATCGCTGCACGCTCAGCCAGTCGAACCGGAACACGCCGTCCGCGCCTGAGGCGTTCAAGTTGTTGGCGTTGCGTCTCGTTCAGCATGATGGGGTTTGCTCTTCTCATGCCGTGATCAACACAGCAACGACTATTATGTTGCATTGAATCTGGCGGGGTACACTAGTTGGGACACCCCATCACTTCACAACATCCGTCATCGCCCACCACAAACTATTTAAACTCTGTTGTCTTTCTCCAGGCACAACACCGATACGCATTCGTCTCAACACCCCAAGCAGACGGTTCGCCTCACACAACGACTCCAGTCCCACACTCACGCCATGCGTGACGATCATGCACCGGAGTCCGATCACGCGCACACCAGCGATCACCCGCCCCCGGAAGCTTTGCCCATGGAAGCCACCGATTCCACCCCGGAATCACCCGTTTCCACCCGGCAACCCCCGGAAAGGTTCCATTCAGTTAGCGACAGCCATGCCACTGTCAGTCATAGCCCTGCGCGGAGATATTCAATAGACATCCCTTTCCAATAAGAACACGCCTGTCCGCTCATGTCCGTCGCCGCGTCTTTATCGATGCCGACGTCATCATGCCCGCTCCTCCTACCATCGGCGGCAACCACAACTCGTCTTCGCTTCAACGGCCCCATGGGCCGAGCGCCGCGGTGCGATCGCCTTCGATTTGGTCGGAGCCATAGCCACACGTGTATGTATGCCATCGTCATAACGATCGCATCGGATTGGTAGACCAATCGATAAGGGAATAACCCTTGGAATACAAAACATGCCCCACAACAAACCTGAAAAAACCTTCAAAGCCGGCGCTGTCCGCGCCTCGATCTTCGTAAACACCTACCAGAAGGACGGCCAAAAGATCCCCATCCGCAAGGTGGTGCTCGAAGTCCGCTACCGCGACAAGCACGGCGTCTGGAAGAGCAGCAGCAGCCTGAGCCTCAACGAACTACCCAAAGCGATCACCGCCCTGCAACAAGCCTACGAATACCTCCTCCACCCCCCTCCCCCGGAAGTACCCCCGTCCCCGGAAGTTGATCATTCGAAACATCACAACCAAGACACATCGTCATTTCAACACTGACGAATCAGCACGCACGGCGCTCACCATCCGGTGCGAACCGGCAGGTTTATAAAGATCACCTGCCTCGTTCATAACAGAGGTGATCCAACATGCGAAAACGAGGAAGAAAAGCCCGCTGTCCCTATTGCCACAGCGATCAAACCACTGCCCGCGGCTATCGAAAGACCGAACAGATGGGCCTGCGTCCCCGACGCCAATGCAAGTCCTGCGGACGCGGTTTTACCCAACCGAGTCGTAAACCCACCACCGCCAGGTAATCCGTTTACCAGACTAATTTTATGCCCGCCGATTGTGATACTCCTTCTTCGAGTGGGTCGGAATGCGCATGGAATCTACCGGCCACTGCCCCACTCAATCTTCACACACATCAGCAGGAGCAAGGTCATGCAGCAACCACCGATCACAACCTGATCATTCCCACATCCTGTAACTACATCACCGACTACTGCTTTCATTCACCTCGTCCATTTCCGGAGAGAAAAGGAAATCCATGATGAATCGAACCATCCAAGCCCAAGTCAATCCGCGCCTGCTGGGCAAAGCCAATCGCCTATTCACGGGCTCTCTGCCAGGTCGGATCATCGAGATCCTGCAAAACGCCCGCCGCGCCGGGGCCACCCGCGTCACCATCACCAACCACAATGGCCAGGTCACCGTCGTTGACAACGGCACCGGCATTGCCGACTTCCAGGGTCTGCTCGACCTGGGCGGCTCCAATTGGCCATCCAATGATGCCCTCGAAGCCAGTGAAGACCCGGCCGGCGTCGGCCTGTTCTGCCTCGCCCCCCGGAAGTTGGCCGTCCGGTCCAACGGTACGCGGGTGGTTATCGAAGGCGACAGTTGGAGAGGCCCCGCCGTGGAGCTGACTGAGGTTCCACAACCCGTCCAGGGTACCCACCTGCAATTCGAGGACGAACCATGGAACAAGGATGCTGTCGAGTCTTTGGCGGTCTTCACCGGCATGAGTGTTACCGTAGACGGGGCTGCCTGCGCCAGAGAGCCGTTCATCAACGGTCACCACCAGCACGAATCAGCCCTAGGTTGTCGAATCCAGATCGCCACCTATGGTGATTTATCGCCATGGCACCGCCGGGCCACACACGCCGTGGGCGTGGGGTCGACCAATGTGTTAATCAACTTCCACGGCCAGACGGTGGGGTTCAACTACCGACCCGTCGACGTGTCCGATCTGTACTACCTGATCGACCTGACCGGCGAGCCGACGGGCATCCGTTTGATGCTTCCTGCCCGCACGCAGGTGGTGGAAAATCCCGCCTTCGAGCAACTCAAGCAGGTGCTGGAGCGCCTAACGTACCTGTACGTGCAGCAACATGGGAGCCACCGCTTACCCTTCGAGCAATACCTGCGGGCCCGCGAACTGGGCATCGAGCTGCCGGAATCGGAACCGGTCTACCAGGTCGGGCTGTTGGGCGAAGACGCCTGTGGCGTCAATCCGGTGGAGGTGACCAAACCAGAGCAATTCAATTGGCCCGGTGCTATCGCTTCGACCCCGATTACGACGGTGACGAAGCCGACGAAGCCAACACCCACCTACTGGCCGCTCTGGGGCAGTTTGCCGAACCTTTCGTGCCGGTGGATATCGCATGCCGCTACGACGGATATGCGTGGGCAAAGCTGGCGACAATTCAGCAAGTCGAGGTGACTGCCGGCAAGGTGCTGCACGAGGACTGGATGTGGTCGGGCAAACTGATCTGCGTCGAATCCTTGAAGATCACGGTTCACACTGAGGGTGGCGAGCGGTTCAGTTCCGATGTGTGCATGGCCGTGTGCCCATATGAAGACCACGACGAAGGCGACAGGGTATTCCACGAAGATGAGCTATACGTGACCATGGAGGCCCGCGCCCGGCTGAGCGATAGTGAGATCTGGCACCACCTGGGCGGTTTCAACGACGAGGGCGACTCCTGGGACACCCAGCAGTATGACTTCTCGCATCAACTGGATGACTTCTGGGCGCATCTCATGGGCCCGGACGAGCCGTTGCGCCAACGCCTGATCGAGGCCACCAGCGGCATGAAAGACAACTGGCGCAGCGTCACCATACACGCGAGCGGTCGTGTGGCGATTCATTTCAAGGACGGCACAGAGAAAAAACTCGTGCCTCCACAAACACAAGGAGACTGATCATGCACATCAGAGTTATTGTGACGGAAACCGGCGGTGCCGTGGAAGTCGAGCGCGTCATCTCCGGCCCCGGCCCCCGGAAAGCGGCGGTGGTGCAGCACACCCGTGAGCAGTTGCGCCAAATCATCCGGCAGGTGCTCAAGGACCATCCCGATGCTACCTGCGATATCGACGAAGCTGTACGCCGCGGCTACTGGTGGGTAGACCTCGGCAATGAGCAGTTCACGGTGATGGTGCTGGAACCCCAGCACATCGAGCAGGTGTCACCGGCTGTGGTGGAGGTGTTTGTCGAAGGCGGCGTGATCAGCAACGTCAAAGTGCCCGTGGGGATCAAAGTCTTGGTACGGGACTACGACATAGACGGTGCGGAGAGGGATCGCTTACAGAAAGACAAGGATGGGCGCGAATGCGCCGTTTCTACCTGGGAAGGCGGCTCCCCATGACGGACCATCATCCACTTCAAGCACTCATTGCACACCTGCAACATAAAGGATTCGTGGTCCTGACGCACAATCAAACCAACGACCCCGACAGCCGGATTGAAGCCTGGGCCTACGAAGGGCCGCTCGATTTCAACACGGCGACACCGCTGCGCTTCGGCCTGGGTGCCGACCCCACCGAGGCACTCGATGCGTTGAATCACCAACTGTCCAATCCCTCCGACTGACCCCTGGAATGACCCCCGGAATTGGGGCATTCCGCCCATTCAATCCCAACATATGCAAGGAGACTTCAACATGTACAGCGCCACCCGTGCGCGCGCCCCCCCGGAAGAAGAAAGAGAAGAAGAGTGCGCTCATCAACATTGATGTGTAATTGTTTGACTGTTCCCATTCACACTCATATACCAAGGAGTATCACCATGAAGGTTTTGTTCATCAATAATCTCGGCGGCGGCTATGCGGATCACCTGCATGTCCAAGACGGCATCACTGTGGAGCAGTTGTTCAAGCAGCAGCTTCCCGGATGCAAGGCCGAGGATTATCTCATCCGCGTCAACCGTCAGCCTTCTGCCCGCGATCAGGCGTTGCAGGAAGGTGACCGTGTTTCCATCACGCCGCTGAAGATTGACGGCGCCGGCGCCTGATGCATTGATTCTTCAATAACCCCAAGGGGCGTCTATCTCCTCGACCGAGATGGGCGCCCCGGTTCTTTTACAGAAAGGCCATCACCATGAAAGACCCACGTTACCGCGTAGCGTGTCTGATTCACGAACACCTGCTGGCGGCTCAGAATCGCCGGCGTGGCGATCAGGTGCGCACCGCCAACAGCATTGCCGACGAACTGCAACGTTTCCAGCGCGCGCAGCGACTGGCTTCGCTCGCCTATATCCACAACTTCCAGGGAGCGCTGCGGCGGCTCGATCAACAGATGGACCATCTGCTGCTTGACGTGAAGTACCACGTCGAGTCGGCAAGCCGCCTGTTCGCCCATGAATCTCGCACCGTGCTCACCGCGCATGAATTGCTCGATGAGCTGGATCAAATCGATGCCGAGTTCGAAGCTCGTCCTGTGCGGCAGTACCAAGCGCCACACTTCCGGGCATTCAGGGGGCGGGACAACTTCCGGGGGCGGGGGCTGGGGTGGAGGTTTGAGGCTGAGGAGCGAACCTTGAGCGTGTGGACCGAGCCGATTGAGTTGGAGGGTTTATACCTCGGGACGTTCGAGATCAAGCTATTCCTGGCTGAGATCGGCCTGACGGCCCGCCGGTTACCGTTCCGCTGCATCGCCTTGGACCCTCATTCGCCGGCGGGCAACGAGCACATCACCCACCCCCACGTCAGCGATGACTACCTGTGTACGGGTGAGGCCGATGCCGCTTTGAACGCCTCGTTGGGTGTCGGCAGGCTGGCTGACTTCTTCCTCATGGTCCGCCAGATCCTGCGCACCTACAACCCGGAATCACCTTATGTAGCCATCGAGCACTGGGAGGCCGAGCTATGCCCCGACTGTGGCTACGCGATGTGCGAAGACGAGCAGTATTTCTGCGAGCAGTGCGAGCGGTACTACTGCGACAGCTGCATGAGCGGCTGCAACTGTTGCCAAAGCTCATTCTGCCGCGGCTGCCTGCACCAGTGTGAGTTCTGCGACGAATCGGTGTGCAAAGAGTGCATGTTGTCCTGCGCCAAGTGCGGGATCGCGTGCTGCCAATCGTGCCTTGATGATGATCTGTGTCCCAACTGCAAAGAAGAACAGGAGCAACAAGATGGAGACGACGAAGACAACCCAAACGAAGGTGAAGAAAGAAACACCTCGAAGGAACAGCCCCAGGCCGCGTAAGCCCCTGCTGCGCTTCACACCCTACGCCTGGGCCAAGCTGCAGTGGTTCTGTCACCGTGGCGAAACCGAAATCGGCGGCTTCGGTGTCTCTGCTGTCGATGATTTGCTGCTGCTCGAGGATTTTGTCACGGTCAAGCAGGACGTGACGTGTGTGTCGGTCAAGTTCGACGACGAGGCGGTGGCAGACTTTTTTGACCAGCAGGTCGATCTCGGTCGTAAACCCCAACAGTTCGCCAGAATATGGTTACATACGCACCCAGGCAACTGCCCCAATCCCAGCGGTACGGACGAAGAGACGTTCGCGCGTGTCTTCGGCAGTTGTGACTGGGCAGTCATGTTCATCGTGGCCGAAGAGGGTGCGACGTACGCCCGGCTGCGATTCAACGTTGGGCCAGGTGGCGAGTGTGTTGTGCCCGTGGGGATCGACTGCGCGCGTGGATTCCCAGCATCTGATCACGAAGCATGGGAAAGTGAATACCAGACCAACATCCATCCTGATTTCATGGGATTCGGATGCCACGACAGCGTACCGAGCCGATCCGACCTGCCTGCAGTGGACGGATCTGCTTGGAGGGATGACGGTGCCACATCTGCTACCACTTCCGGGGGCGGGGCTTCCGGGGGCGATCCATTCGATGTGGATCCGCCACACTGGTGGGACGAGCCTGAACTGATGGCCATGGTCGACGATCCGGACTTCTACGATGCCTTCGAGGACGAAAGCGAGGTGCTCCCATGACCCCCGCCCCCGGAAACAATACACCCGATCCCACAACACCCGGCAGTCCCCCTAATTCCACCGATATGGACAGTCCATTTGGGCCGGTGATCTTCAGCTATACGAGAAAGCAGGCCATCGAAGATGGTGTACTGGTGGACCTCAGCGAGTGGGCCAAAGACCTGAGTTTCACAATACCGGTCGCGTGCACGGCCGCCGTGTGGAACCAGTACGTAACACCGCCGGAAGGCACGCGCGAACTGGGCCAATCCGAACGAGGGCGCGCGCATGATTTGCTCTGGATGCTATTCCTGGCAATTGGGCGCCTTCCCAAGTCACGGCACCGGCGCGCTGATTCTCCCGACGAATTGCGCTACCAAACAGCTTTCCTCAACAGCAAGCATCTGTTGGAAGCCGTTCAGTTCAAAGCGATCTGCGGACCGGGTGATGATGGTGAGCCTGTATTAACGATCCTCCTGCTCGAGGAAGATTAATCCTTTCTCTTCCGGGGGTGAACTTCTACTCACATGAACGGGCGCGTGGCGCAGTGCCATGTCGCCCGTTCTCCTTTTACAAAGGAGCATTGCTATGGGTGCGGATTTAATAGGCTATTTTGGCAAGGGACCGAAGAAGCTACCACAACGTGCTGTACCGGCGGCTATCGCCGAGGCCGAGCGGCGTCTGGAATGGTTGCAGCGGGCACGGCCGATTGTGGAAAGCCGTGAGCACGCTGCCGTCATCGATCTGCTGCGCGATTGCCCATGGCTTGATCCCAAGCAGTTGCCATGCACAGCGGCGGATGTGGACAGTAAACAGCTGTACTTCGAGATCGAGCACCTGCTTGATACCGTCGGTGATGTCACTGATTTAACCGGTGAGCAGGTGGTCAAAGCATTCATCGAATTCTGGCCGCCCCATTTCCGGGACACCGCGCACGTCGTTGATCCAGACTGTCCAGACAAGCTGATCGTTTTCGCCGGTGAGCACAGCTGGGGTGACACACCCACCGGCGCCGGTTTCCAACTGCTCAACCAGGCCGGCATCCTCGGCTTCGCCGCCGTGCTGGGAGTCTGGATTGAAGCGGCGTTCTTCAGCCTTCGCATCCCCTGCCTACCGAAAGGAGAGTCCCATGAATCAACCGAGTGACAGAAATCTCCGCCAGCGCGACATCATCCCCCCGGAGGAATTGGCCAGGTCCCATTGCACGGTCATCGGCGTCGGCGCCATCGGTCGGCAGGTGGCTTTACAGCTGGCTGCCATCGACGTGCCCTGGCTGCAGCTGATCGATCATGACAGCGTGGAAGTTGTGAATCTAGCGCCTCAGGGCTTTTTGCACGACGATCTGGGCCGACCCAAGGTGCAGGCCGTGGGCGATCTGTGCCATGCCATCAATCCCATGCTGGAACTGTACGAGCACCATGAGCGCTTCCGTCGGACGCTGGAGATTGGAGATATCACATTCTGTTGCGTCGATTCGATCCAAACCCGCCGGCATATCTGGGAGGCGGTCAGGAATCGAGTTAGCTTCTTTGCCGACGGGCGGATGACGGCGGAGGTGCTGCGCGTGTTGGCCGTGGCGGGTCAGCAGGGACAGGAGCACTACCCGACCACGTTGTTCGATCCCAGCGAAGCCGTGCAGGGAAGCTGCACCGCCAAGAGCACCATCTTCACCGCCAATATCGCGGCGGGCATGATGCTCGAGCAGTTCAGCCGGTATCTGCGGCGCCTGCCCGTGGAGCTGGATATGACACTGAACCTGCTGGCCTGCGAACTGACGCTCGGCAATGAATAGGCGTAACACACATTCAAGTGTGCAACCACAAACACGGGGCGGGTCGCCAGGCCCGCCCCCATTCTTCCAACGCCATTGCGGACGCTGGCAGCGCAATCTATATATAAGATCACAACCTCTTCTCGACATGACATCAACTCATCTCCCACGGTTATCCAAACAGATACAACTCGAACACGTTCCGCCGAAGCCATTGCCGCTCGCTGCGCCGACACCATACAACACGATGCAGCCGGCATCCGGCAGACCTTCTCGTTCTCGATCCGGCGCCTATGCCCGCCTCGCGACAGACAAGCAACTGGCGCTTCTGCGTCGACTCGCGATTCCCTACCACGACGACATCACACGCACCGAGGCCTCCAGTAAGATCAGCCAGTTCCTTGAATCAGGAAAGTGAGGGTTTGCCATTTCATGTGCGATCGAATCTCCGCAGTCGCGGTAACAACCTCATGGCAGAGTAGAGAGAGTGGAGTTTACGTGTCAGCGTGCGGATATTCTCCTGTCATCACCCCATCTCATCAGTAAACCATCGAACAGTGATTACACGACTTTATAAATGAATCATGCGAACTTTAAGGAGATTGCAGTTCACAATATCACAATCTTCCATCCATGCAGGATGGACGTAGTTAGACATCCCTCTCCTCCGCAAAAGGAGGAAGCAGAAACCGGCCGCCGATCAGGAATAACGAGGGCTCTTCCATCATGCGACGCGTAAACCGCCCTCTCTACTTCTCCATCACGCCGCTTGACGATCTTCGTGCCCATCGTGCAACAACAGTTGACCTTGTTCGGTTAACCGGACAATGCGGACTCTGCCGTAGCGCGTGGTCTTCAGCTCCTCGCAGATCAACTGCTGGCCGATGAGTCGCTCCTTGATTTTCTGACCCTGCCTAACGCTCAACCCCAAGCGGCGGAATCGCTCGGCCACCCCGCTGTCGGCATAACGGGCCACATCCAGGAGAAAAGCCCGCTGACGGGCTTCCTTGGGATCTGTTGGTAGCGATGGTGCCGGCCCTACAACTTCGGAGGGTTCCGAAGCGCCGTCTTCGCGTTCAGTCACATCTGAGGACACAAAGTAATTATCCACACGGTGCGACGCTGGTATGTCGCCGATGTGGTGCGATCGTGCGGAGATCAGCCCTATTCTGATCATCTGATGGGCCACGTCGTTGTCGGTGACGGAACCTTTGTAAATCTCGAACTCCGGCACGCGAATGGTAAATGGTCCATGAGTGCGGCCCTGCAGGCGCACCACGGCCTCCCCCACAGGCAGGCGGCCGAGAATATCTTTCTGGTCGTCCTGCAACAGCATGGCCTGGCTGATGGCGTTGACGTCTGATCGGTGTTTGACGTTGAAACAGATCGTGGCGTTGGTGTTCGCCAGTGCGCTGGCGGCTATGCTGCTGGGCTGCTGGTCCAGGATGACCATCGATTCGCCGAACTCACGGATTTCACGGAACGTCAGCTCCATCACACTCTGCCCGCCCACCAGGCTCTGTCGCTCGTTGCTGAGGATGTGGTGAGCCTCTTCGATCACGATGGCGTGCTTAAACCGTTCCCGCGTCCCCTCAGCCATACGGTAATGATGGACCCACAGCAGCACGGCCTGCACAAACATCACCTTATCGCTCTGGGTCAGAGAGTCCAACTCCAGCACAACCGGGCGGGTGAGCAATGCCTCTAAGTTATTGGTCCCGGTGTTGAACAGTGCATCCATTTCCCCAAAACACAGGCTCGACAGGGCACGCAATGCTGACGACATCCAACCGGACTCCCGGCCCGCCACCGGTCGTTGCTTGAGCACCTGATAGACATCCCGGAATGTGGGCCAGTGTTGAACACTGCCGGCGTACACCCCGGCGTCCGTGTAGACCCGGTCCAACGCTTCCTGTAGCAGGTAGAGCACCCCGTCGCCCAGCAGATAGGCGTGGGCGATGACGGCGATGATCTTCTTCAACCACGTCTTGGGCGGTGTCTGCGGTGGTGGGATCAGGGGATTGAATGTCAACGGCGCGGCGCTTCGCCCGATGGTGAACACCGCCAACCCCTCGAAACCTGGCTTGCCAAGCAGGTCGCGGTAGTTGCGCTTCCAGTCGAAGATGAGCACTGGCTTGTCGTGGCGGACCAATTTCTGCACCACCAGGAACCCGATGTTGGTCTTGCCCGCTCCGCTCCTGCCGAAAATGCCGACATGAGATGGCCATTCGGCCTCGCGCAGGCCGAAAGGGCCAAAAGTGCGCCCCGCGTAGCTCACAGTGCCCAACTCGTACTCCCCGGCGGCTTCACCCCCGGAAGGTGGGATGAGACCGGAGTCGGTGGCATCCAGGCTAATATCCAGATGTTGGGCGGCCAGCAGTTCCAAGTATTCGAGCACCTGGACCTTGCCGAGTTCATCTTCAATAAGGTAGGCACGGTGGATCTGCTCAGCCTGGCGCCCGATGATGGGCTGGAGCCGGCGGCAAAGCTCGCGAACTCGGGCGATCTTGCCCCGGTCATTCCCGTACATCGTAGCTCCCGCCCAGGTAGCGCCAACGCGCCGAGATGGCCCTGTACTCGCCGCGTTTGGTGATCAGGCTCTGCCGCAAATCGACCAGATCGGACCACAGCTTGGTCTCCACCAGACGCTCCTGCTTTTCCAGATCGAATATGGTCCGCTCCACTTCGGTCAGTGTGTGATCATCTATAAAACCCGGACCAGTCGCCCGAAAGGGCACCCGTTCACGCAGTTGGTACTGCCGGTGCCGGATGTCCCGCAGATGCTTATCAGCCAGGGCCTGACGCGCGACGACCAGATGGGCCAGTTGGCGTGATTCGTCGGCACGTTGGTTGATCTGCTGAGTGAATACGTAACTGACCAGGCCTGCGCCTCCGGAATCATCGGTGGGCTCTCGCCCGGCTGGTTCGGACCCAGCATCCATTTGTTTCAGGTAGCGATCCACGGTCATCGGCTGGTCGCTCTCCGAGTAAATGATCCGCATACGGGGCGGAATCAATCGATAGCTTGTGATCTTGCGTCGTGGGGGCATGTTGTCACCTTATAGTGACAGGAGTTGGTGGCCCAGGTTTAAAAACCTTTTGGTCCACCCATAATCGGAGATCCCCCATCTCGAAGTGCCATAATGCCTCAAGGGGCGTGCAACACAAGTTGTGATGCACCAGTGTACCGGCTGCAACCCATTCGGGTTTACTACCCAGCGCCCATGACAAATCGGGCGGAAAGCTTTTATAGTCTGGCAGCGTTGTCCTTTCACAATGACACCCGCAATACCCGACCATGCAAACGAGCGCAGTCTCATGGAGCAGATCCTTGATACGGTCCGCTCGATCGATGAACACGTCGACGAGATTCTGGATCGTGTCTCCGATCAGTTCGACGAACTCAGCTATCACCGCGACTGGCGTAACCACGGCTACGACCTCGACGACGAGGCTTACAGGGCCCGGTGACGCCGCGTCGATTGATTTAAATACCTGCACGGCCTTAATTCGACATGACCGATCAAGCAACAGTCGATCAGCTGATCCGCCAGATCGCCGAAGCCTGGCGAGAGCTACGAGCACTACAGGCTTGGGATCAGCTGGCTCTCGCTGAACTGAGGTCGCATCGTTCGTCTACCTTGCCCATGCAATTCGGCATTCGTCAAACACTTCACCAAGATATGCACACCCTTGTGGCCCGCATCTATTGGCTAATGGCAGATGCAAGTGACTACCTCAAGTCCCTACCCGTGCCTGCACGGCAGTGCGCCGAGGTTGTCCTGGGGACATATGGGGAAGCCCTCCGTCACGTCATGATATCCATGAGTTACGTGCGGGTGTAATTCTTTGAGCTGATGCGTTTCGTGGCCGCGCCGACACGGACATTACGTGATCCCTTTGGTAACACTCACTTCTCTGATCATGATTCAACAGCACATGCGATCTTTAGCGCGACATTTGCAATCGCAAGCCCCGACACCGGTGCGTGCCGGTATGTGCCGGCGCTTGACCCCAGCCTGTACGCATTTTCATCACTGCCGAAGCACCGGGGCGTTGGGCCTTTGTTTATCGACGGGAAATCGTTTTTATTTATCCGCTACAACAGAACAACTTGCACAACCGTCAAATGATCGCGCTGATCGCGTGCATGAACGGTTTGACCCCGCCGGGCCAAAATTACTCTTAATGGTGATTGTGCGAACTGCTACTAAAACGCACAGGTATCATTGCTGGATTTGCTGGCTTGAGATAGTTAACCACATGGTACGTGTTTCGAATCCACGGGAGGGGGCTTGAAGCCGGTATCGAGCGCAATGCCGGCTTTTCTTTCGCGCCGGCCACGCCGCCCGCAGCGTCGCCAAGACCAGCCTCGGCATCGACCGCGCCAGCAACGAGCAGGTCGAAGCCCACCTCAACGTCTGCCGCCGTTGTCCTGGCGGACACGCCATATATAAGGATGGGGATGTTCACACCTGCTGCCCCATGCTGGAGTCCATGAAGCGCAGCGGCAAGGGCACCTGCGGCTGCATCCTGCGGAAGAAGGCTCGAGATCTGACCGAGGATTGCCCATTCGGTTGGTGGCCACAGGTCCCTGTTTGCGCGCCGAGGGGAAGCCTGTAGAATCCGTCCCATCAACCTGGCTCCCGAAAGCGCTCGGTTCGACCGCACCGTCAACCGGGCGTTTTTTCATTCTGTGACTCACAAGATCAACAGATCCTTGACTCGCGTGGCGCGATGGCAAACCGTTGACATCGTGACGCCCACGAACTGCTCGAACTCGCTGTTGAGCAGACTCGGCACGCCGCAGAGGATGCGCCCCTCGGTGGCCACCGCGTAGATGATGCCCGCGGCCCAACCTTCGGCTTTGCCTTTGAGCGGTCTCTCACTCGCTCGGAGTAATCGTAGGACTTTGTGCGCTCGGGTCTGCATCTGCATGGTGTCATCGGGATGGGCCGCGAAGAATCGGTCCAGCAGCGCCCGGCAACCACGGCACTCTTTTTCGATGTCGGGAGATGAGATCACGTCCATGGCCGTGTTCCTGCGAAGGCTCGCCCACAACGATTCACATCGTCGGTGCAATCCGTTGAAGCAATATTATGTGGTCCACGTGTTAATCGACCTTCGGCTCACCTAAAGCAGGCAAGCGTGCGCTGTTATCCTGTCACGATTCATAATCCGATTCGATCACCGTTGCGGACACTTCCGAGTCGCACTTGTGGGAAATGCCAAGGCGCTCCACGGAACAGGCAGGTTAACCTGTTTCAGCGCAGGAATTGTGCGGATAGTGCACAAGCCGCGCACCGCACTGAATTAGCTAATGGCTCGGCGCGGTGACATTTGAATGCAGAATTTTCAGCATGCCTTTTCAAATTACCCTTGACAGGATAGGCAATAGTTGGCAGTCTATTTCCCGTTAGCATTAACTGGGGCCTGTCTTTCCATTCACCAGGGGGCTCCTGAATGGCTGATCGTGTCGTGTGAGTCTTCGCGTAATGGGGAACCAAGCGGTGTGGCTGTCACCATAAGGAGGCCGACTATGCCAGCTTCGCTGACCGACTACAAAGGCTTGGAGGTTGTCGATCCCGAACCGACCGGTGAAGGCGGACTGGCAATCCAGAATGACCTCAAGAAGCTGGTGGACTGACAGGCCGCCGTACTGGACAAGGATTTGAATACGCCCCCCGGATCACCCGACACTGGAGATAGATATATCGTCGGGAGCAGTCCGTCTGGTGCATGGTCAGGCAATCCCAATGACTTGGCCGAATGGGATGGCTCGCAGTGGTTGTTCCTTGCACCACAGATAGGTTGGCCTGTTTATGTGACTGACGAGCAGGTGCTCTACTATTGGAACGGGACGACATGGACGAAACTAAGAGCCAGTCCCGGCGGCAGTGACACCCAGGTACAGTTCAACGACGGCGGGGATTTTGGCGGCAGCAGTGGGTTGACATACAACAAGACGACCACTGCATTGCAAGTCGACAACCTCAAGCTCGACGGCAACACGCTCAGCAGCACTAATGCGAATGGTGTCATCGTGATTGGTCCGAACGGCAATGGGGCAATCCAAGTCGACACCGCGGGTAATACACGAGGTACTTATGCAGTTGATTTGCAGCGTCAACGATCCGCTGCTGATCAAGTCGCGGCTGGCAGCTCTTCATTAGTCGTGGGAGGATGGAACAAGAATACGGCCAGCTACAGCACACAGAGCGGGACTTCCAACATCCAAGCGGGGGCCCACAATAGCCAAACTGGCTACGGCAATGACCAATCCGGCTTTCGCGATACTCAAAGCGGGTACTACAATACACAGAGTGGCAATTACAGTGAACAAGGTGGCTACCTAAACACACAGTCTGGGTATTACTGTACGCAAAGTGGTTACTATAACACTCAAAACGATAGGGGCTGCATTCAGGGAGGTATCGGCAACACACAAAGTGGCATATGCGGCGTTCAAGGGGGAGGTATCAACAGCCAAACGGGGGATTATGGCCTCCAAAGTGGTTTTGGCGCCAATGATTATGGCCGTTATGCGGCCATCACCCACGCCGCGGGCAGCTTTCCATCTGGAGGCCGGGCTCAAATCAGTACGATGGTTGCGCGCAATGCAACTGCCGCAGGCACTACGCCAGCCATCCTTTACCTCAATGGTTCGAGTATTCGGCCGACTGTCTCTACAGATGTGATGTGGCTCTTCACAGCTTCAATCATCGCTGTGGAACAGGGGATGGCGAACGGCAAGAAGTTTGTTCGTCAAGGCATCATCGTCAACGACGGTGGCACAACCAGCATCAGCTCACTGGACACGATTGGCACTGACCTGACAATCGGATCACCCGGCGCGTGGACGATTTCTATCACGGCCGACGACACGAATGATGCGTTACAGATACAAGTAACCGGCGCTGCCGGTGATGCGGTTCGTTGGGTTGCAAAGCTTGAAATTGTAGAGGTCAGCTATCCGACATAATGCAGTACTTCCATGTCAACGCGTCGTTACCCCGTTCCGGCTCAGAACTGATGCAGGCGTTGCTGTCACAGCATCCCGAGGTGTATGCATCGGCCACGAGTCCACTGCTGGAGTATTGGTACGGGGCATATGGCAATTACAACCTTGCAGAGCGCAAAAGCCAAAATGAACAGACGATGCGTAGGGCATTTCTTGGATTTTGTAATGAAGGGACGAAGGGTTACTACGAAGCGTTGACAAGTCGCCCCGTGATTGTTGATAAGTCGCGCGGATGGCTTGAGTATGCTGAGCTGCTGTGGGAAGTGTATCCCGACGCTCGAATTGTCTGCATGACACGCAAGGTCGCAGATATTGTGGCGAGCCTGGAGCGAATCTATCGGGCGAACCCCGGTCACCCTGAAACACGTCACCTGCCCAAAACCGCAGAGCAGCGGGCGCAGTATTGGACAACGAGCGGCAATCTTCCTCTGGGCTTAGCGCTTGATCGACTCAGAGATCGGCAAGCTCGCGGCCCTGATGCGCGAATCCGTTACGTTGACTACGACCATCTTGTCGACGAACCGGTCAAAGTCATGCGGAGCGTGTTTGAGCATCTACAAATCGACCCTCTCGACATTGATCCGATGAACGTCAGGAAATCAGTCCCGGAAGACGACACTCACTACGGCATCTTTGGACGACATCAACTTAGGCAAGAAGTCGTCAGACACAATGGGAAGATGTCAACATCAGTCGGCGTCCAGAGTCCACCTCTTGAAAGGAATTTGCAGCATGGCTCTTCTCGAACAGACGATGCGTCAACCTACCGCTGCTGATGGTGCATTCCGCATCCGCCACTTGATGCGGCAGTCCGTTATGCAAATCGAGCACAGTTTGCAAAATGTGAATCGCATTGTGCAGCAACATGGTCGCAACGCGATCAATCAGGCGCTTGGCAATGACGCGCAGCAACTTTCCACGATCTACGCCAGCTTAAAAGCGTGCCTTGAGGATATTGACCCGTCACGACAGGTACCGGATTTACCTGCTTGATGTTTGGTTACAGATTGAGTCGGGAATTGGAGTGTCAGTGTCTGGATGTGCGACGCACGTACGATGACGAAGCTGATAGAACCACAAACCTTCGAAAGCGAGGCATGACATGGCAACGCGTACATGGATCGGGGGCGCTACCGCTGGCGCCCAAATCGTTACTATCACCGTTGGCGGCTCATTCAGCGGCGAGACCTTTGAGATCAGCGTCAGCGGCGTAGTCATAGCTTCCTACACACAGTCCGGCGGCGATGGGGCCAATGAGATCGCCCAGGGACTTGTCACGTCGTGGAACAACTCTACCAACCCACTGGCCACTGATATTTTGGCGACGGATACAACCGGCACGACAACGGGGACACTGACGCTTATGGCGGAAACGGCAGGCGTTCCGTTCACTGTCACGCTCAATACGCCCGGTGGATCAGCGACCTTCAGTCAATCAACAACCGCTGCGAACTATGGCCCCAATGATTGGAACACGGTCGCTAATTGGGAGGAACGCGCGATACCTGTAGCCAGCGACGACGTGATCATTCAAGGTTCGATTTCCATTCTTTATGGATTAGATCAGTCTTCCATCGAATTGGATAGCTTCCGTGTGACCAACTACTCCGGCAACATCGGGGGGCCGGGCAATCCGTTGAAGCTCGACATTGAAAACTCAACCGGCATTTTTGAGTACGAGAGCACTGGAATCGGATATATCGACCTCGGCGACTCGGCCATCTCTCCTCTCATTACAGGTACATCGGCATCAAGCACGGGCTACGGGCTGTATCTGACGGGTGGTGCAACTGGTACGCTTGCCAGTGTTACTGTCAAGAAAGGTCGGGTGGCGCTTTTTACAGACACGGGGGTGACCAAGACCATTACAACGATTGTTCAAAGCTATGACTCGAATCCAACATCAGACACGGTGGTCGAAATTGGCGACGGTGTTACACTGACCACGCTCCAAAAGACAGGGGGTACATGCGTCCTGCGCACGGGTGCCACGACTGTTCAGAACGACGCCGGACAGTTGCGGACCGAAGGGTCGGGAGCAATCGCCACCCTTAACGTTCTCGGCGGCACCGTCATCCCGAACAGCACAGGCACGATTACCAATCTCAATGCTAAGAGCGGCATAGTGGATTTCACACGCAGCCTTGCGGCGCGCACCGTCACTAACGCCACCATTGACAAAGGAGCGACGATCAAGGCTGACGCGTCCGTGGTCACCATTACGAACAAGGTCGGCTTCTCAGGCATGTTGATGCTGACGGCTGCTTCCGTCTGAACTGACTGCTTCACAGAGGAAGTGGCTATGCCTTTGAGTTGGTGCAATTTGTCGCTCGATGACTGGTCGGACATGAGCGTCGACCAGTGGTCGGATATGCTCGTCTGTTCGCAGGCTGTGGAGACGCCGGTACCATACATGGTATTCAAGGGCCTGCCTCAGCCACGGCGGTTTGTCGATGTCCCGACCGATGATGTATTGCCCATAGGTGTCAAAACACAAGATTCCGTGCTTCTCTCGACAGGAGCATTCAGCTTTGAAAACACCTTTTTGACCGTTCCATCCATCGGAGAGTTTACGTGGAATGTTGGTGTCATTTATCTTAGTGAAACAGCTAACACTGTTGGTATTGAAGGCTTACTGGGCTCCAGATTCAGATTGCCCCAAGACATCGTTCTGGATTTTCAGTCCGAAGAGATTATCGTCCAGGGACCGGAATATTGCTATTCGACGTATACCATTGAAGGTGAGAAAAAGCCTACCGGCAATCTTCAACCTGTCATTGATGAGAGTCATGATGCCTACGTGTTGATTAGGGCCAATGGAACACGAAGTTATTTCTACGCTTACGATAGCGAACTACGAGGTAGATGTTACAAAGTCGTTGATCGGCATGGCAATACACAGCGGTACAATTGGGAATCCATCCCTGACACGGACAAGTCTCGCTTGACAGAGGTGATAGACCCGTATGGCCGAAAGGTTGCCTACCGATATGATTCCGAGGTCATGGATGGACAACGCCTTGTGGAGATCGAGTATTTTGTCGATCTGCCAAGTGTAGGTTCAAGTCCGTCGCACGGGACGTTCAAGTTTCAATATGACGCCGCCAATGGATATCGACTGGAAGCTATCATTTTGCCGAAAATACTTGCGTCACCCGAAGGCGCATCGTTCCCTCGCGGCACCGCTTATGCGTTTGGCTACGATGATGATGGCCGGCTCAATCGTGTCTGGTATCCCAAGGAAGTCAATGAAGCGGGCGCACTGACGAGTAATCGTCAGGTCGATATGACAAAGCTTAGTGACAGCAATGCTCGCCATTATGTGATCTATGATGAAAATGACCGTGTGGTCTCAGAGCGTGTGGGTTCGGGAGATGGCAAGGTCGGGGGCACCTACCATTTCAGCTATACATTAGATGAAAACGATCCAAGCATAGTCAAAGGTGTCGAGGTAACCGATCGCAATGGCAACAGATCACAAGACACTTTCGACCAGTATGGGCGGTTGCTTGAGCACATTGATTACGAGAACCGCACGAAATCAGGGTCCGATCGCACGCTGAAAACAACATACCAACGGAACGGGGATGGTCAGCCCACGAAAATAACCTTTCCCCGCGGCAACTTCGTCGAGTTCGATTGGGATACAGAACAAAACGTCGTAGAGATCAACGATGAACCATACATGCCGCATGTCGGCCGTTTGCGATCGGTGGCTCACTACAACGGCGGTATCGGGGGAAATACCACTCAGACTCAACTCACAACCAAGTATTATTACGAGCCGCTTTTCAATCAAACCGCTGCGGTTGTGGAGCCACGGGGATGGCCTATCAATGCCAGTGGGCGGTTCACGCCGCCTAACGGGGGCGGCGCCTCGCCCGAGCGGTACGCGACGCGGTTTGAGTACGACTATCAGAAGTATTCTGTCGCTGTCGTGGATGGGTCGAGCATCAGGACTACCTTACTGCTGGAACAGGGGGATATCGCATCGCTCATTGCCGATGCGCAATCGCGATTGAGCGAGGCTGGGCTTTCGTACCCGATGAACCTGGGAAGCAACTATAACGGACAATCGAGTGGCGCACGGGGGGACCTGATTGCCATTCATTATCCGACTGTGCATGGAGCTGATGGCCAGGTGCAGAAACGGACGGAGATTCTCACTCATAATCCACGCGGCCAAGTAACTTCCCGCCTTGATCCAGAAGGTAACCTGACTGCGTTCGCGTACCATCCGCGAAACGCTCCAGGTGGCAACGGGACGCAAACCAGGGCCTCTGACAGCGATCGCAGCGGGTATTTAGCTGCGATTCATGTCGATGTCGATCCCGCCACGGTGGCCCAGAGTTATGTTGATGGATACACCCGCCCTTCGGAACCCGCCCGTTCCAACACGCCCAATACTTACCAGAACCTCGTAACCAGAATCGACCAGTACGACCTGCTGGGAATACCGTTGAGACTGGTTTCACCACGCGGGGTGGTGACTGCCAATCAAGTGAACCACTTGGGCGATGTTTACGACACCAGCACTTTCGTACAGTCCGGCGATCCGTGGACTCAGGTACAGATGTACTACGATGCCAATGGCAATGTCCGTCGCATCGATGAACGAGACGTCGTGGTTCGGGACCAGCCCCTGCCAGGGCAACTTACAGTTGACGGTGCAGGATTGGTGCAATATCCAATCGGGGAAGGTGTTGGTGGCGCATCGATTCGTGCTGGTTGGTTCGTGACCACGTTTGAGCATGACATCCTCGACAATCTGACCATGATGGAAGTCGATGCGGGCATACCAGCCATCGATGGCCAGGGAGCGATCCCCTCCCGCCTCCAAACGCGCTATGCATACGATGCCAATCAGAATCTCATCTTGATGACATATCCCATGGGCAACTCCGTTGCTTACGACTACGACGAGCGAGACCTGCTTATTGCCGTCTGCCAGGGTGAGGGGCAGCCGGATGACTCCTGGCCAGCGACGATCACCTATTACGATGCCAATGGCAATCCGGTACTCAATATTGGCCCCGAAACCCGCATTGGAGAGCACTCCTCCGCCACGATTCACGACGCCTTCGGGTCCGGTCGCCTGTTTACTTATGTCGGCGATGTTCATCGTTTTGTCTATGACGGGTTCGACAGGCTCATTTACAGCATCGACCCCCTGCTGTTTCAGGACTCGGTGCAGCACGACCCGGACGGCAGGCCGGTGACGGTTGGACGATCACCACAGTCCAACACATATGACATTCTGTCTCGCAGCAGGATGAATTATGACGAAGCGGGAAGGCCTTACGAGCAGATAGACGAGATTTACTGGGAACAAACCGGCACACAGCCGATCCAGATTCCCGGAGCGCTGCCAGGTAGCAGTTCATCGCAAATCTTGAGCCAAACAGTTTTCGATCGCCTCGGACGCGTCGTTGAACAACGACAGGACAACGGCGGCGTCACGAAGCTGAAGTACGATGGCGCAAATCGGCTGATCGAGCAGGCTGATGCATTGAACAACACCGTCGCCTACGAGCACGATCCAGCCGGCAACGTGACGCGGGTGACGATGACGGACTCCCCGCCCAGCGATTCGGCGGTGCCGGAGACGTTCGTGTCCGCCGCCGCGTATGATCCGCTGAACCGCCCGGTCATCGCCGCCATGCAGGGGGCCGACGGCCGGTTCGACGCGGACTTCACCAACAGCGGCAGTTCGACGATCTTCAACTTCCGGGGGTACGACAGCCGGGGCAACCTCACGCACATGATCGATCCCCGTGGGAACCTCACGCTGATGGCCTACGAAGGCCTGTCCTACCTTGCCCAGACCGAGCAGTTCCTCAGCACGAACGGGTACAACGCCGGCATCGGCTCCGACGCGGTCCGCACGCGCTACGGCTACGACCCCAACCGCAATCTGACCAGCATCACCGATGCCAACAACCACACCACCAGTTACGATTTTGACGCCCTCGATCGACTGTTCAGCATGACGCTGGCCAACGGCAGACAGTGGCGGCAGGATTACAACAAAGCGTCTGATGTGGTCAAGCGGTATGAGCCGAACGGCAACGTGTTAGGGTACAGGTACGATGGATTGGGACGATTGTTGGCAATCATGGCTGAACAGGCGGGGCCTGGCGTTGTGGGGCAAACTTCCGGGGTGTTGCAGGAGTTTGAGTACGACGGGATGTCGCGGGTCACAAGAGCTATCGACCACACCGCTGAGGGTGATACAGCAATCACCGCCCAGACGACAGACTACATTTACAACAACGACGACCAGGTTGTCGAAGAGCGCGATGCCGACGGCCAATTGTGGCGGCAATACGTCTGGGGGCAATACGTCGATGAACTGGTGCAGCAGCGCGAGTACCACCAGGACGACGCATCGCAGTTCCACGACCTGTACCCGCTGAGCGATCTGCACTACCGGAACGTGGCGCTCACGCACAGTAGCCGCGCGGTCATCGAAGCCTACGACTACGATGCTTACGGCAACACGCTGATCTACTGTTGCAGCGGTCCCGACGGCGTGTGGTTCACGAATGATGATGAGCTTTTGCCAGCTCCTCCTCTGGAAAACGGTGCCGCGAGTTTGGCTCCCCTGTGTCCTTACTTATACCTCGGCTACCGCTTCGACCCCGAAAGCGGGCTGTACGTGGCTGGCAATGGGATCAGATATTACTCACCGCAGTTGGGCCGATTCACGCAGTTCGACCCGGCGGGCTACGCCGATGGGATGAACCTGTACGAGTTCCTGCGGGGGAATCCGAACGCCTTCGTCGATCCCAGCGGCGGTAACAGTGAGCCGAGTTCGACTTGGTATGAGGAATTGTGGTGGTATACAAAGTACAGCTTTACCCAACCTTGGCAAACGAACAAGGCACACCTTCCCAATTTCGCAGAAGAATATGCGCGTAGCCGTGGCGGCCAGGCGATTGGTTTGATCGCCGAAACTCCAAGCAACTGGTGGACCATCGCTCAATACTCGATCGGGAATCCGGGCGAGGCTTTCGGCCAGCTCTGGGAGGCAGGCATTGACACCTGGATCAGCATTGGAGCGAACACGGCCAATGCGATTGAAAACCTGGGACGTGGGTTGTGGGACATTGCTGCGTTTTCATACAACATATCGCCCACGGGTTATTTCCTCCCGTTGCCTTACGCCGGTCCTCGCTATTGGGCGCAGAATTATGGCGTCGGCGCGCAATGGTATCCCGCGACGCTCTCAACTGATTTGATTGAGATTGGTTTGCCTGTGGCTGCTGGCAAGGCGGCAATGAGTGCTTCACGAGGTGCTGGCGCACTCACGCGGACTGCGTGGTTTAGTCGATACGCCGGAAGGTGGCAAGGCTGGGGCAGAGGATTTTCGAATACCGGGCGGTTCTCAACGGGCGCAGTGCGGCGGCGTTGGTTACGAAGTGGGCGGGTCGATCCGAACATGCCGATCCATCATCGAATCATCGCTGTCGGCGGGACGCGCGGAGGCGCCGGCAGGCTGTCACTGCGCGGCTTCTTCGGGGAGCAATATGGTCGATACGTGCCGAACTTCATCAAGAATACGCGCTGGAATCTGACAGCAATCGGCAGGGGAAGGTGGACGCAAGAGTTGCATTTTGCGCTGCACGGTCGCGTCCGCGATCCACTTGTATTGATGAGGCATCTGTGGTACGGCACAAACACTTGGGACAAGATCGCGATTGGTGGTACTGGTCTTGGCGGTGCATACCTGACGGACAGGATATGGGGGGAAGATTGAATGGCAACAATGAGCGACATCAAGTGGCCGGTATTGCAATTTGGCAGCCAGCTTGCGGCATTGAAGTACACGAGCGCCGAAAAGTTTGTGAAGATGAGATATACAGGAATTCAATATATCAATAGCATGGCCGAGTTTTTTGTGATCGACACGTTAGGAATGAGGTATGACTTTAGTGACGTGCGTTTGGCGACACCAGTTGGACTTCTCAGAGCAATTTACTATCGAGTTTTTAGTCCAATAATAGAGGTTCAGTTTGACACAATAACTTTTTACGGTCAGGTGTCGCTCGATGAGTTAAAAACTATGATGAAGAGTAATTTCGAGGAGATCGATGACGTCTGGATTGAATATGGCGACATCGAAGAGCTCAAGGCCCGTGTCGATGCCTGCGCCTCGTATCGAGGGGTGATTGAGTTGTTCTAGATCAAGCAGTATCTCTTGCGATCCAATCGAACTCGGTTTGTTGAAAAAAACACCAGCAATGCGCAACCATAACTTGACAATCCGAACGCAACGGCATTTGTCGGGTGATTCCAGTCTTCCCGACCTTTCACCAGCATCGTCGGATCTCCTCGGCAGGGTCACGCGGCTGGATTACGACGGCGCCAACCGGCTGATCAAAGAGACCGATCCGCTGGAAAACGTGCTGGAATACGAGAACGATCCGGCGGGCAACGTGACGAAAGTAACGGCCATCGAGCAACACCCCGATCGTAACGGGACCACTGAAAGTTTTATCAGTGGCGCGGCGTACGACGGGCTGGACCGGCCGGTCATCACTGCGATGCAGGGTGCCGATGGCGCGTTCAACCCAGACGACTCCGCGAGTTCGACGATCTTCACCTTTATGGGCTATGACAGCCGCAGCAACCCGACGCACTTCAAAGACCCGCGCGGCAATCCGTCGCAAACGCTCTACGACGGCGTGAGCCGGCCCGTGCAGACGGTGGAACAACTGCACGAAGGCGGCGTGGGTTCCGGCGACAAACAAGGGGAGATCAAGACCACCTACGAATACGACCCCAACCGCAATCTGACCAGCATCACGGATGCCAACAACCACACCACCAGTTACGATTTTGACGCCCTCGATCGACTGTTCAGCATGACGCTGGCCAACGGCAGACAGTGGCGGCAGGATTACAACAAGGCGTCGGATGTCGTCAAGCGCTATGAGCCAAATGGGAACGTGCTGGGGTATCAGTATGACGCACTGGGGCGATTGCTGAACGTCACTGCGATTGCCGCCGGGCCGGATGTCGCGGGGCAGACTTCCGGGGTGTTGCAGTCGTTCGAGTACGACGGAATGTCGCGCGTCACTCGCGCCATCGACCACACCGCCGAGGGTGATACAGCAATCACCGCCCGGACGACGGACTACATTTACAACAACGACGACCAGGTTGTCGAGGAACGCGATGCGGATGGCACCCTGCGACGGCAGCACGTCTGGGGTCAGTATGTCGATGAACTGGTTCAACAGCGGGAATACCACCAGGACGATGCCT